>NZ_JBHZAV010000112.1:0-31430 GCF_042754445.1 Embleya sp. NPDC059213 | reverse complement strand
CCACAGATCCTGCAACGACACCGTGTCGACGCTGCTCACGCCACCCCTCTCGTCCGACTTCCGTCCCCGGCCCCCCCCCCCCACGCGACCGCCCCGCCCCCCCCCCGGGCCCCCCCCCGCCCCGGGGCGAGCGTTGGATCACGACCGAACGCGAACCGGCCCGGGAGGACCGCGCCGCACGGGCGTGCGCAACGCGCGGGATCTCCGTTGGCGTCCAGTACCGCGATCCGGCCGGGGACAGCCGAGCCGTGCGTGGTGTCAGTGGCTCACCAGGCCCAAGCAGACGCACCGTGATGTCACCCGCCGATGCGTGCATGCGCGGTGTCGACATACCCACCTCCACGTTGCCGGGTTCGCCAAAGCCTCTGACGGATCAGGGGGCTTCCACCGCTTTGATGCGGGCCGGATCTCCGCAGCGAAGATTCGACCGGCAACGACCGTAAGACGGCACTCGTACGCCTCTTGGGGGCCGCGGCCTGGAACAGGTGCGCGGTGCCGGCGATCGCCGGGTCGGCCGGCGCGGCGGGATCGACGACGCTCGCGTACACCGCCACCGACGCGCCGCCCACGACGCCCCGTACCGGACTGAAGGGCTTGTACGGCACCGGGCCCGCGACCCCGGCCGCGAACTCCTTCGCGGCGGCCGGGTCGTTCGTGATCAGCGTGCGCGGGGCCTTCAGGCCGCACTCGGCCGCCGCCCGGCCTGGAGGCGGCAGCCAACGACACGGCAGAGCGGCGAGGAGCCCGCCGAAGCCCAGGCGGGCCTCGCGCTCCGCCACCCGCCGCGCCGGAGGCGACATGCCGGCCGGGAAACGCGGCCGGGTCGGACGACGGTAGTACACCGAACGCACCGCGGCGAGGTCCAGCTCACGGCGATCGTTGCGCAGACTGCCGGTCGCCGTGCCGTCGAACGACGCGGCCAGGGACAACTCGAGCGGGAACTCGGCCAGGTCCGCGCGAAAGACCGGCACTGCGCGCCGGTTCAACTCCTCCACCACCAGATCCGCCGTCGGATCGAAACGACCCGACAGGACCAGCACTTGGCCCTCGCGGCGCAGCGGTGCGGGTGGGGCCGGGGACATGGGTGGGGCCGGGGGTGGGGCGCCTGGTTCAGTCGTCACTGGTGCCGGGGTCGTCCGGGGCGTCCATCTGGCCGCGCTCAGCGCGCCGGTCCTGTTCGCGGTCTGGTCCTTCACCAGACGGGTCCACATGCTCACCGCTCCCTTGGGCCACCTCACTCGCTCCTACATCGTCTCCCGCAGCCGGGACGCCCAGTTGGCCTCGCACGCTCCCCGACGAGGATGGGAGCACACTCGAATGAACCACCAGCCGGTGTCGCTTGCGGAAGGACTCCTAACGCCCGTCGGGCACGACCCGCCACGTGGGCCCCTCCGGATGGGGTTGTGCGCCATCGGAATCGCGGCCTCACGGGCGAAGGATCCCTCACTCGGTAGGCGGTCCCCACCCGGGAAGGACACGTTACGGCAGCGCCGTTCGAACCGGAACGCGATCGCCCGGCGCCGCACGCTCACCGCCCTGTTGCGCCCCGGGCCTGCGGTAGGGAAGAGCCGCGGCGCTGGGGTTCCCACTGTCCGCAGGGTTCGGCAGACCGGCCGGCTCGAACGGCCGCGCGTCCGGCACCGGACCAGTGCAGGGGTCACGCGGACGATGGTAGGCCGGGGCCGCGGAACGTCGCCGGGTTGTCCGTTGCGACAACGGCGATCAGCGGCCGTTCGCGATCAGTCGGGCCGCCACGGCTCGGCCGTGGGCGAGCGGGTCCGTTTCCCACCCGCGCAACAGGCCGGCCATTGCGCCGTCGTACACGAGCAGTACATCCGCGGCCAGGGCGGTGGGGGCCGGGCCGCCGACCGCGTTCGCGAGCAGGGTCAGCCTGGTGCGGAGCAGCGCCGACTCTGCGGCGAGTACTGCATGGGCCGGGTGCTCCGGTGACGGGAGTTCGGTGGCCGTCGCGAGGAAGGCGCAGCCGCGTGCGGGGACGTGGCGGTTTCGGTAGATGGCGACGGCGTCGAAGAGTGCCAGCAGCTTGCCGGTGGGGGTCTGCGCGGCGTTCACGGCCTCCTGCCAGATCCGGTCCCAGCGGTCCAGGCGGCGTTGCAGCGCGGCGGCGATCAGACCGTCCTTGCCGCCAAAGTGTGCGTAGAGCGTGCCGGGCGAGACGTGCGCCTGCTCCAGGACTCGGTCGACGCTCGTTCGAGCGATGCCGTCGCGGTAGAAGAGTTCGTCGGCGGCGTCGAGCAGTCGGGTTCTGGGGGGCGCGTCGGGTTTCGGTGCGGGATCGAAGGCGGGGTCGGGCCGGGAGTCCTGTGCCATGCCTGTACCATAACGCTCGTTACACTGAAACGATCGTTACGGTGGCAGGGCGTCGATGTCGGGTCGGGTCGTCGCACCGGCCGAGGGGTGGATATGGCCGGCACCTCGGGAGCGGGAACAGGCGCGGGAGCAGGAGCAGGAGCAGGGTCGGGATCGGGAACGAGGAGGTCGGGGTCGGTGTCCGCTCGGCCGGGTCCGTTCGTCGGCGCCGTGTTGGTGCTCGTCAGCTGTCTGGGCGTGCAGACCTCGGCCGCGCTGTCGTCGGGGCTCTTCGGCGCGTTGAGCGTGCCGGCCGTGGCGGGACTGCGTCAGGCGACCGCCGCGCTCGTCCTGTGCGTGCTGGTGCGGCCGAGGGTGCGGCGGCGCGGTCGGGGCGAATGGGCGGGGATCCTCGCGTACGGATCGGCGATGGCCGGCATGAATGTGGCGTTCTACGGTGCGGTGGACCGGCTGCCGCTCGGCGTCGCGGCCGCCTTGTTGTTCCTGGGGCCGTTCGCGGTCGCGGTCGCGTCGGTCCGGACTCGGCGTGACGCGTTGTTTCCCCTGGTCGGCCTGGTGGGCGTCGTGCTGGTCACTCGGCCCGGCGGGGGTGTCGAGTGGCTCGGGATCGGTTTCGGGCTGCTCTCGGCACTCGCGTTGGCGCTCTACACCGTGTTCGCGCAGCGAGTCGGCCGGGCCGACACGGGATTGCACGGTCTCGGCCTGTCCGTGGCGGTTTCGGCGGTGTTGTTGTTGCCCTTCTCCGGGCCCGCTGTGCCGCGCGTGGAGGCAGGTCAGTGGGCCCTGGTCGGCCTGTCCGGCGTCCTCGGAGTGGCTCTGGCCTTCACTCTCGACTTCACCGCCGTCAGACTCGCCGGCGCCACGGTGGTGGCAGTCCTGTTCGCCCTCGATCCTGTGGCGGGGACCCTGGTGGGCGTCATAGCCCTCGGCGAGGGCCCGCCCCCGTCCGCGCTCGCCGGTATCACGTTGATCGTCGCGTCCGGTGCGGCGGTCACCTGGCGCGCGGGGACAGCGCCGTCGGCCGACGGGAACACTTGACGACGCCCTCTACAACCACCCAGTCCGCCGCATGGCGAGCGCCGCGACGTCGAGTCAGCGGTCTGTGGCGGGTCTGCACTGCGCCGGTCGGGTGCGGAGGGTTTCGGCGAACTCCTCGGCGCGGCCGAGTTGTGCGTCGAGCTTGTCGACCTGTGCGGTGGTGGCCTGCTCGTAGGTGCGTGCGCTGATGGCAGGTCTCCTCGCGCCGAGAGGGCGACTCGATCGCAAACACCGGCGGCGACAGCTGCCGCTCGGTGCCGCTCACGCAGACCAACGGCAGGCGCCACCAAGCCGATGGTGGTCGTGAGGGGCTGTCTGAGGAGCCCGTCGTACGCCACCTCGCCGGTGTCTCGGTGCGCCGCCCCGACCCGGACGAGACCGTGTTGCGGTTCCACGACCTGTGGCGCGCCGAACGCGACGCACCCCCGAGGGCCGGGTCCGGGTCGGTGGGGTCGGTGTCGGCAGGAGTGGGCGTGCCGCGGGGAGCGGTGGGGGCCGCCGCGGCGCGCAGGGCGTCCACCACGTCGGGATCGAGGCGGTGTCGGGCGGCCTCCTCGTCGGTGGGCGCCCAGCCGGCCGGTCTCTTGTGCCAGGGCACGCGCACGTTGACCTTCGCCCATGCCCGGCGCAGCCGTTCCTCGTGGTCCTCGGCGGCGATGCGTGCCCGGAACTCCTCGAGGAACCGGTGGTGTTCGGCGCTGCGGCGCCTCTCCTCGGCGCGGAACGCCGTGGCGCGGCGTGTGGCCTCCTCGCCGCCGAGCAGGGGTGGTGCCCGCGTACGGAGTCGCATACAGAGGCAGGAACAGGGTCACGTGCAGGCGTCGGCGCGAGCGAGGCCGTTTCCTTCATAACATTGGTTCGCTGGTCGTCGGCGAGTGCCCAGCGGGTGATCACCGAGCGACAGGTGATCGATCGGGACAGCCGGACCTGGCACCTGCCTTCTCCTGTTGTCAGCCCTGTCGGCGATCATGCCGTGGTGCCTCTGCCTCCCGATCTGCATTCGGTCCGTCTGTTCGTTCGTGAGCCTGGTCCCTACGCGCATCGTCCGCAGTTGCTTGAGGATGAGCTGTTCTGGTGGGGGCATCTGAGTGCGTGTCTGCAGGAAGGGGCGCCTCGGTCCTGGCTCGGGAAGCACGATCCCGCCGCCGAGCGGGAGTTCGGCCGCCGTCTGTGGGATGCGGGCGACCGGCCGGTGTTCACTGTGCCGTTGTCCGGCGGTGTGCGCCTGCACGTGGTCTACGAGAACGCCTACGAGGACGCGAGCGTGGACTACGTGGCCCACCACCCCGCCTGGGAGGAGGCCGAGTTCCTCGCCCGCGATTCCGGACACTGGCGAGGTCCGGGCCTGTCCTGGTCCGAGTTGACCGAAGCGGCCGACAACGCTCTGCCCGGCGGAACGACCACTGACCCCGACACCCGGCTTCTTCTGCTGCTGCCCGCACTGGGCGATGCCGACCTGCCCCAGGAGGCGGGGAAACGGCTGGCCGCGGTGCTGCGGGACCGTCTCGGCGCCGCGCAGCCCGGCCGACTTGCCGCCTTGATTCTCCGCCGCCAGGGGATGACGGGCCCTGCGCGATGGAGCACCGGCGCGGGCGGGGTGCGGGTCAACGATGGCCAGTATTCCTTCCGCAATCCGGACAACCGTGACGCGTTGCCCGACTGCCGCCTGGCTCAACTGTCTGGCGCCCTGAATCCGGCCGGCACTGGCGCGCCCGCTGGGTTGTGTGTCACCGACGGCCCGTCGGACGGCTGCCGGGCGGAGCCCCGTTCCGTCTCGGCCTGCCCTCGTCGGGACGAGTACACGAGATGGCTCGAGGCTCTGATGTCGGAATCCTCGCCCCCGTTCTGATCAAGGATGCCGTCGGTCGAGTGCGGCTCCGTGCACAGGACTTGCGGTTGGCGGCCCGGCCGGCCGGTTGCGGAATCACGGCCCTGCTCCCGCGTCGGCGGTGTCCGTCTCGGATCGCGTGGTCGGCTTGTCATGACGAGCACGCGGTGGTGGCGGCATGCGGCGGCCCGGGGCCGAACGCGGGTTAACGTGATGTGCCACTTGCTGCTGCGTCCGACCGTCATGGGCGGGGCAATCGCGATCACCCAGTGGCCTCCCCTGCGATCGCGATCAGCCGGTTCTTGAGCCGGTGGCTGGGGCCTACTCCTCGGCCAAGAACGTCACCGAGATGCGGTCGCGCACCGACAATGCGGACCTGTCCGTCCCCGCCGGATGCAGCGGCGCCGCCTACACCGTCGACCACCAACTCAAGATCGTCCGCGAGGACGGCACCGCCATCGGCGGCGAGGCCGGCGGCATGGGCTTCACCCCCTACCAGAGCCACTACTACGTCCAACACCCCAAACCCTCGTCCCCGTCCGGCGCGGACGACGTCGCCGCCCTGTCCCGGGCCGCCACAGACAAACTCCGCCTGGAGGAACTGGCCGCCCAATTCCACCGCCCCGTCCCGGTCAACGCCCCCTGGCCCGACGAAGCACCCCTGCACGACGGGCTCGCGACACCGTCCCCGCCCGGGATCGCGAGCCCTCGGCACACCAAAAAACAACCGGCCCGACGCCGTCGCGACGTTCGGCGCCCGGCCACGGGCACCGCCGTCGCCGAAACCGGCGGAGACGTCCTCGCGGGCGGCGCTCACGCGGCGAGTTCCTTGGCGAGTTCACGCATGACGACGGCGTGTTCGCAGGTGGGCGCGTAGTCGAGGAGGGCGGCCTCCTTGGGTTCCTTCACGGTCGGAGCCGACCCTTGTCGGTTGCCCACCCGCCCGGGTTCGTGCCCCCGACCCGCTGTGGAGCCGGTACACGGAACGAATGCGGCGGCTCCGGACGGACACCCGGATCGGCCGACGGGACCCCGGACCACGCCGCGTGCACCGCTCGTGTCGCGCGGAAGGCCGCCGATCGGGTGGCCCGACCCGGCAATCGGGGCGGAGCACGGGCCGGTTCGGCGCCGAGGGACACATCGGCCGCCACACTGGCCGTGGGACCGTCACCGACCGAGCGGAGAACCGCGATGACCACCACCGACGCCACACCGACCGATCCGTCGCGCACCCCGCCCCGGGCGGCCCGGGCCGCCGCCGACGGGGACGCGAAGACGATCTCCGCCGCCCTCACCACGGGTCGGTGAAACTCCGAGAATCGCCGTCCGTGCGTCCCAGGCCCCGTCTCGGGGGCACCCGCCGGTCGTTGCGAGCCGGGCGCCGCCGCGGGCCGCAGGAGAGGTGGTGTCGTGCCGGGACGGTTGAGCCGCGAGGAGCGTGAGCGATTCCTGGCCGAGCCGCACGTCGCGACGCTGTCCGTGGAGGCGGGCGATCGGGGGCCGTTGGGTGTGCCGGTCTGGTACTTGTACGAACCCGGCGGAACGGTACGGGTGTTGATGAGCCCGCGCTCGCGCAAGGCCGGACTGATTCGCGCGGCGGGTCGCTTTTCCCTGCTGGTGCAACGCATGGAACCCACCCCCCGCTACGTCGGCGTCGAAGGCCCCGTCACCCACAGCGCAACCGCGGATCCGGAACACTTCCGCGACCTCGCGTCCCGCTATCTGCCCCCGGAACTCGTCGACGCCTGTGTGCGCATGAGCTACGCCCACGATCCCGGGCCGCGCGTCGTCTTCCACCTGACACCCAGACGCTGGGTGGGCGCCGACCTCGGCGGGATCCCAGATCTCGGAAGGCGACGCGGACAGTGACCCCGCGTCGAGACCGACCCGCCCCAAGTACCCGGACCATGCGGCCGACGGGTGAGGCCCCAAGCGCCGCAACGCCCGTCGAATATCGCGTCGGACAACCCCCTTCTCCTCCCGCCCGGACTCCCGGTTCGCGGGGGGCGTCCGGCCGTGTGGCAGCCGGGCACCCCCGTTCGGGCGCACCCGCGTCTCGTTCGGGGAACCTTGCACACCCGGGGCCGGATGGTGCACCGCGGGCGGGTGTCGTCCCGGTCGCCGGTCCCACATCAACCGCGCGGCGGGTCGTGCGGGCCGTGCGTTTCCTGTGGGGGCTGCCGGTCGCCGGCTTCGTCGGGTCGTTGTGGGGCAGGAGTCGGATGCCGCGTGTGTCGCTCCCGCGCGTTCGGTGACCGCGTGTGCCACTTCGCGAACGGGTACAGGTTCGCGGTCTCGGCGAGTTTGCGCATCTTGCGGTGCATCCCCACCCGCGCGTTCGCGATCACCGCAGCGCGGATATGGGGCGCCAGGTGGGGCGTTCCAAGAACCCCGACGAACTCACGACACCTGGTTGGGCGACTTCACCAGCCGAGGCCGTATAGAGCGGATGGCCGAAAACGCCGAGGGCAACGACTCAACCTGCCCGCGACGTACGGTGCAGACGTGGCGCGTCCCAGCCCGAGTTGTCAGAACGGTGGTTCGGTGGAGTGGGCGCCGTTCCAGGCGGGTGTGGTCGGTTTGCTGATCGGCTGCTGGAGGACTCGTACAGCGTCTTCGATGCGGCCGAGGTCGATGAGGCGCTCGGCACGGAGAGAGCCGTTGAGTTTCGGGTGCTGTTCGAGGACTGCGGCGGCTTCCTCGGTGCGGCCGGCTTCGGCGAGCACGTAGGACAGGGCCGCGGCCGCGTAGCAGGTGTCGCCCTCGGGGTGCGCCCGTGCCTGCTCGATCGCTTCATCGAGCAGGCCGCAGTCGGCCATGAGCGGAAGCCGCATTTGGAAGAGGTCCCAGTCCTCCCTGCCGCCGCTTCGCGCCTTGAGGGCATCCAGGAGGGCCAAGCCGTCCCGAGGCCGGCCGTGGTCGGCGTACAGGGTGCAAAGAGTGTGGACGATCCAGTCCTCCGCGCCGTGTTCGGTGAGCGCGCGCATCACCTCGATCGCCTCGTCACTCCGTCCGTGCCGGAGCAGGAGTTCGGACAGCGGTAGAGCCACACGCCACGCGGCGGACGGCGTGGCACCGAACGTGCGGTAGGCGGCGATCGCGCCTTCCACGTCGCCGCGTTCCTCCAGCACTTCGGCAAGGCGCTGCGCGGCGTGCCCGTGGTACTCGGACGCCGCGTACGCACGCAGTTCCGTCATCCGGTCGTGCCCGGCCAGCAGGTCGGCCAGCTGGTCACGGCCGTTGACCGAGGTGGTCTCGCTGATGTGCAGCAGGGTGATCGCCTCCTCGATCCGGCCCTGGCGTTCCCTGATCGTGGCGAGCAGGCCGACTGCGTTGGACGGTTCCATCCGGAGGTTGTTGCAGTCGGGTTCGTCGCAACGGGGGACCGCCCCTTCCACCCGGGCCTCCAAGAGGGCCGCCGCTTCATCGTCCATGCCCGCCGTCCCGGCGACCTCGACCAGGCACTCGGCGAGGAACCGGTCCCGGATTCCGGCGCGCAGCAGCATGAATGCCTCGCGGCCGCGGTCGTGGCGGGCCAGCAGGCGCGCGAAGAAAAGCAACGCCGTCCGGTCACCGGCCTCCGCGTACGGGCGGGACAACGCGATCGCCTCCTCCACCCGGCCCCAGCCCTCCAGCAGCTCCGCCCGGGCTCGGGCCGCCGGCCACCAGTTCGTGGCGATGTACGGAGCGAGCACCTCCAACGCCTGCGCGCGCCGGCCCCGATGCCCGAGCAGCCGTGCCCACTCCAGCGCGCAGAACCACTCCCCGCGGCCGGCTTGGAACTCCACTTCCCGCTCATGACCGAGTTCGAGAAGCCGCGCCACCAGCAGCGGAGGAATACAGCCCGTCAACGTTCGGGCCCGGTAGTCAAGATCGGCAGCGTCCACGACAGCGCACCGTAGCCCTCACCACCGACACGGCCCGCATGTCGGAGCCATCGCACGTGATCCGGGGCCATGACCACCCCCGCGGCAGCCGGCCGGGACGCCGCCATCCGCCGACACGTCCTCCGCATGCCCTACCCGTCGTCGCCGACGCGCTCGGCTGCCACCACAAGACCACCACGCGCCTGGCCTCCGAAACCGGCACCCCAAAGGGCGCGCAGGCGGGTGAAGACGTGGTGTTCGGCGCGGGCGTCGAGGGCTGCGGCAGGCTCGTCCAGGACGAGGAGGGCGCCGTCACGTGGACGGCTTACCGCATTTGCGGTCGTCCCCTGCTTCTCTTGGCGCGGCCTGCTCCGACGACAAGGAGGACGACACAGGCGCCAAGTCGTCGAACGGTGGCGGCACCTCCGTCGGGACCGGCGCGGCGTCGGGCACGGGCGGCACGCCGGAGCATCCGGGACGCCAGGCGATTCCGGCGGATCTGGGGCTACGGGTGCCGCAGGGCAGACGGGGTCTCCCGGTTCGCCCCGACCTGGCGGTTCGAAGTCCTTCAAGGCCTGGCCGGGGACAGCACCGGTCCGGTGCTGACCTCTACGGTCGCCAAGAGCCAGGAGGCGGACCTCGGCGACGACAACGCCACATTCGTCGTCTCTTCCGACCTCGGCTTCACCGTGCGACCGACGGCTGCCCCCACCGGCGCAGTGATCGTGCGAGGCATGGCCCTGGGCAGTGACAAGGCGATACCGGAAGCGGCGGTCAAGGCCCAGGTAGACAAGGCAAGGGCGGCGGCGCTGCCCCGCCCACACGGCGGTCGACGCCGATCGATGGGCTTCATGGGGTGGTCATGGCGGCGGCGCTTTCAAGGAGTTCGTGCGTCGTGCCGGGGAAGTCCGGCAGCAACTTCACCGCGGCGACCCACGCGTCGGTGTGTTCGCCGAGGTGGCGGGCGGTCGGCTCGGTGAGTGCGGCGGACGCTTCCGCGCACAGGACTGGTCCGCCGGTCAGCAGCGTGGCCAGGGCGTACGCGGCGGGGGCGCCATGGGCGACGTAGTCTGCGGCCGGCAGGCGGCCGGCTCTGAGGGCGTCGAGCACGCGGGGTGCGGACGCCGAGGAGGTGCGCATCAGTTCGTCCAGCCCTGCCCGGTCGGCGGGGTCCGCGGGCTCGGCACGGCCGGACGTCGGCTTGCGGTCGCGCCGATCCACGGGGAGCAACTGCGGTGGACAACCGGGTTCCCGGGCGAAGAGAAACGCGAAGTGCCGTCGGGCGGACGGGGGAAGCCCTTCGGACAGGATGTCCCAGTCGAGTTCGTCGTCGCGGGGAGCGATCAGGAGCGAGTGCGCGTCTGTACTGGAGAGGTCCGCGTTCGCCAGTTGGTCCGCCAGGTACTCGGTGCTGCCCAGCCGGGCGAGCGCGTGGGCGAGGCACCCTGGATCGGTGGGGTTCTCGAACGCCGAGTGCACTTCGGGCGGGACGTTTTCGCGCGGCGGCCGCAGTTGCAGGTCCGGGCGGATGCCCGCGATGTCGCGTACCGCATCCGGGCCGGACAGCCGCAGCAACTGCTGGTAGCCGCGGAGTATCGCCGCGAGCGCGCCTGGCGACCGGGTGTACGGCGCCAAGTATGTCAGTGCGGCCACGACTGTCCCGCGGTCGTCGGACTCGACCAACGGGTAGAGCCGGTACTCGATTCGCCCGCCCTGCCAACCGGCGAGCTCCTGCGGGCCGGGGAGCAGACTTGCGGGCGGCAGCATCGTCCGTACGCGGCGCTGGAGGCCGCGCGTCGTGGAATGGGACCGGTAGACGGCTGCCGTGAGTTCGGGATCGCCTTGGTCGAGGAACCGCTCGCGGATGCCGGTGCCGACCGAGGGATTGGCAACGATCGCCAGGTGTTGCCGGTGCGTCCCGTGCGCGACGACGCGGGCGACGAACGGGGCCGTGAGCGGTGACCGGCTGAGCAGCGTGTCCATGGCGTCCGAGGCGAGCCGGGACAGGACGTCCGCCGCGACGGCCGGTGACAGCTGCTCGAGCAGGAGGACCGCACCCGGAGGGATCACACACGCAACGCAAGCAGACCACGCGTCGACCTGTCCAGCCCGACCCGACCAGCTCAGCCCCGCCGGTCCAGCCTCCCCGATCAGCCCACGGAGGCCCGCGGGGTGGTGACGGCCGCGGCGGTCGCCAGGAGTTCGAGCGTCGTGCCGGCGAAGCCGGGCAGCCGCCGCAGGCTGCGCGGGTCTTTGGAACGCGGCTCGGGCGGGCAGCCAGGCTCCCGAACGAGCACCGCCGCGTAGTTGTGCCGCGTGGTCGAACCTCGCCGGCTCGTTGAACAACCTGTCGGTCGATTACGGGGTGTTGGGTCGCCGGGACGAAGGCCTGGCCGCAATCGAAGACCGTCGAGGTCTACCGCCGCCTGGCCGCAGCCGATCCCGCCGCCCACGAACCGGACCTCGCCATGTCGGTGCACAACCTGTCGATCCGACTCGTGGAAGTGGGTCGGCAGGACGAGGGCCTGGCCGCGATCGAAGAAGCCATCGAGGTCTATCGCCCCATGGCCGTGGCGATACCCGAGGTGTTCGCCGGGCGTCTGCGGACCGCACAGGCGACTCGGGCGAGCCTTCGGTGAGACTCGTCGAGTGCCCACGCCCGACCCGCGCCGCTGATCCGCTCGGCCCTGCCGCGCGATCGGCGCGATATCGAAAATCGAATGGTGCGAAAGGAACAGGGCCACTAACGTCCGCATGTGGATCTTGAACCTGGAAAGACCGTGCCCGCTGTTCCCGTTCCCCTCGACCCCGAACTTCGGGTCGCTTACGACGCCTACCTGGCGGAGGAACCGGACTCGGCGCCGATGAGCCTCGAAAAGCTCTCGGTCATCCGCGCGGAGGCCGACGCCGAAGTGGCGGCGCTCGAAGACCTCGGCCACGGCAGGCGCTTCACCGTCTCCCAGCCCTCGGCGCCCGGCCTGGACGGCGCCCCCGAGATCCCGCTGCTGGTGTGCACACCCTCCGGCGCGCCCGCATCGCGGCCGGCACTCTACTTCATACACGGCGGCGGCTTCTACGGTGGCGATCACCGCACCGGACTCGACCAAATACTCGAGACCGCCGAGCGGTTCGGGGCCACGCTGATCTCGGTCGGCTACCGGCTCGCGCCCGAACACCCCTACCCCGCCCAGATCAACGACGCCTACGCGGGTCTGCTGTGGGTCGCCGACCACGCAGACGAGCTCGGCATCGATTCGGAGCGCATCGTCGTCACGGGCTTCAGCGCCGGCGGCGGCCTCGGCGCCGCGCTCGCCTTGACCGTGCGCGACAAGGGCGGTCCCCGCCTCCTCGGCCAGCTGCTGACCGCCCCCTGCTCGACGACCGCAACGACAGCGCCTCGGCCCTGCAGATGGACGATGTCGAACTCTACGACCGCAGCCGTAACGGATTCGCCTGGAGCTCGCTGCTCGGCGACGCCCAGGGCGGAGCGGACGTGCCGCAGTACGCTGCGCCCGCCCGCGCCACCGACCTGGCCGGCCTGCCGCCCACATTCCTGGACGTCGGCTCCGCCGAGTGTCTGCGCGACGAGATCCTCGCCTACGCCGACCGGATCTGGCAGGCCGGCGGCCAAGCCGAGCTGCACGTGTGGCCCGGCGGAATCCACGGTTTCGACCGGAAGGCCCCCGAGGCGCGGATCAGCAAGGCCGCCGTCGCGGCACGCCACAACTGGCTGGAGCACCTTCTCGCCACCAACTGACGGTCTCCTCCGGCGATGGGACCAGGTCGTCGGCGAGGTCCCAGCCCTGGTTGACCGTCAGGTCCAGATCGAGCCCGGCGAAGGTGGTGGCGTGGAACCGCACCCACCCCGGGCGCGCGGTTCGGGCCGGGGATCGCGGAAACGGTGTCGGGGGTGTGGGACATCACGGGCGGCCCGCCCGGATCCGAAACCGCCGAACCCAACGCGGACGCGGCCGAACCGGCTTACGTGTCAATGGTGTTGCGGCCCGGTTCGCCGTACGCGCACACCCCGCCCGCGCCGACGGTTCCGGCGGCTCCGGGTCGGTTGCGGATCGGCGCGCACTACGCGTGGACCGCGTCCGCCGCCACCGACTACGGCACGTTGGGGCGGACGCCGCCGGATCTGATCGACCCGCCGAAGGCGGTGGCCGCCTCGTTGGACGGGGACGACGCGCTCGCGGCCTCCGGGTTGCTCGCGCAATGCCGCACCACAGGTCAACACCCCCGCACACACGACCCCCGAAACCCCACACCGCGTCATCGACCCAACTCACAGATTCACACCACTCCCCCACACGAATTCTCAACTTGCCGCACCACAGCTCAAAGACCCCACCGACCAACGACCAACGACCCACAGCAACCCCACCGAGACGACACAACCGTCGTCGATACCGGTGCGGACGCGTCCCGGACCCACTGATATTCGGAGAGCGTCTCCACGCGGGCGTGACCTATCGTGGAGACAAGATGGAAACGGGGTCGCGGGCAGGAAACGTCGTGGGACATTCCGGGATCGACTTCGAGGCGGTGTTCCAGGCTCTGCCGGGCGCGGTCGCGCTGCTCACCACCGAATTGAGGTTTCTCGCCGCGAACGAGACCTACCTGAGCGTTACGGGCCGTACCCGCGAGCAGGTGGTGGGTCGTTACCTGTTCGATGTTTTCCCCGACAATCCCAACGATCCCAACGCAACCGGTGCGCGCAATCTGGCGGCATCGCTGCGCCGGGTGGTCTCCACCGGGGAGCGCGACACGATGGCGCTGCAGCGCTACGACGTCGAGTACCGCGACCGGCCCGGCGAGTGGGAGGAGCGCTTCTGGAGCCCGGTCTGCAGCCCTGTGTTCGGCCCGGACGGCCGCGTGGCGTTGGTCGTGCTCAAGGTGGAGGAGATCACCGAGCTCATCCGCGCCCGCCGTCCGCAGGATCGCGGGGGTTGGGCGCAGGTGCTGGAAGCCGAGTTGTACACGCGCTCGAGGGAACTCCAGGAGGCCAACGAGCGGCTGCGGTGGGCGCACGCCCGTGACCGCGAGGTCGCCCTCGCCCTGCAAGCCGCGATGTTGCCCGCGCCCGCGGAGTTGGCCCGTCACCGCGCCGCGGTCCGCTATCGGCCCGCGGTCGGGGCGCTGAACGTGTGCGGCGACTGGTACGACCTGGCCGAGTTGCCCGGCAACCGCGTCGCCGTGGCCGTCGGCGACGTCGTGGGGCACGGGCTGCCCGCGGCCTGCGTCATGGGACAACTGCGCAGCGCGCTCAGCGCCGCGGTGCGGGCCGCCGGCGCGCCGTCGGCAGCCCTCGACGCGCTCGGCCTGTACGCCCGCTCGGTCGCCGGCGCCGAATCGAGCACCGCCGTGCAGATCGTCGTCGACTTCGACCGGCACACCCTCGCCTACAGCAGCGCCGGGCACCCGCCCGCGGCCCTGGTCCGCCCGGACGGCGCCGTCGGGTTCCTGGACGGGGCCACCGACCCGCCGCTGGGTGCCCGCCCCGAACACTTCCCGCGCCTCGAGGCCACCACCGGGTTCGTCGACGGCACCACCCTGGTCCTGTACACCGACGGACTGATCGAACGCCGCCACGAGGACATCGACGACGGCATGAAGCGGCTCGCCCGCTGCCTGACCCGTCACCGCGGCGCCGACCCCGAAGTCCTCGCCGACAACCTGCTGGCCGAACTGACCCCTTCCGGCGGGAACACCGACGACACCGCCCTGGTCGTCGTCCGCCTCTAGAGCCAGTGCTCTGACCGCATGGGTTCGCCGGGGTGGCGGCGTTGGTGTTCGGACCGGCTGGATGGGTGTGGGAAGAATTTGAGCGGTCGCGGAGCCGATCAAATTAGGCTCCCAGCATGTCTGGTCCGACGTTGGTGATCGAGTTGGCGGAGCCGCTCTCCCCGGCTGCGCTGCGGGAGTTCCGTGCGTTGATGATGGGGCTGTCCTCCCACTTCGCCGAGAAGCGGCCCGGGTTCTTCGACGTCAATGTGCCTGCAGAGCGACTGGGCGTCGAGGACGGGCGAGAGAAGGACTGGCGAAAGCCGTTCCCGCTTCCCCTCCTCGGCAACACCATCGCGGAAGAGGAGCTCACAGCCCTGGTGGGATTCAATCCGCGGCGCGAGGACTGGCGTCGGCCCTTCCTGGTCTACTTGATGGGGCCGGGCGTCGGCGACGAGAGCACCTTCGAAGCCGAGCACGCGGACGAGCCCGAGGTGGAGGCCATCCTCGGCTTCAGACCGACCCATGCCGTCAATGTCAGCGCCTGCTGTAATCGCGAGATCGACCATGTGACCACGGCCCTGCTGACCGCCGCTGTCATGGACGTCATCGGAGGCGTGGCCAAAGCCGAACTGCTGGACGGACAGGCGTCGGTCGTCGCCGGCCTTCCGGGGGCGGTGGGGATCGCGGACGACGACTGGATGGCGCTGGGAACGTCGGAGTTCCTGCGGGCCTGGGTTGGGCACCCCGCCTTCCGGCTGGTCAAGTAGCCCGGACGGATCCGCGGGCGGAGGTCGTGCTGTGACCCGGAACATTCGCCAGGGTTGCCCGGTCGTGCGGCGAGAGCGGGCCGGCCGCCCCAGCGGACGCCTTTCTCGCTGCGGATACGGGCGCGTTCCCTGCGTTCGGCGACCAGGACGTCGCGGTGACGGGCGTTGATGTTGCGCCACCGGAGGTAGGCGTGCAGGGCCCGGGTCCGCACGGTGTGGTTGGGGTGTTTCGAATTGGCGATGGTGAACCGCCGCAGCGGTCCGAAGTGCGCTTCGATCGGGTTCGCCCACGAGGCGTAGGTCGGGCTGAAGCACAACTCGACCTTGTGCTTCTCCGCCCAGCGACGGATGTCGGCGCCCTGGTGGGCGGACAAGTTGTGCGGGATCACGTAGATCGGGGCGCCGTCGGGCCGGGCGGCACGGATCGATTTCAACGCGGCCGGCGTATTCACGGCTCCCTTCCTTCGCCGCTTCACACCCCACAGGCGATCGTCGCCCACCGAGTAGCAGCCGTGGAAGTACCGGACTCCGTGGGTGCGGTGGTAGGTGGCCGGCACCCGGTCGGGATACTCCCGTTTCGCCCGGCCCGAGCCCGCGGTGGGCCGGATCCCCGGCGGGCCGAACTCGTCGAAGGCGAAGACCCGCGCCCTCGACGTTGCCGACGAGGCCATCGCCCAGCTCACGGTGCCGACGGGCTTCGACCAGGACCTCGCCGGCGAGGCTACCCGCACCAGCAACCGCATCCGCGGCCTCCTGACCCGGGTCCACCCCTCGCTCGAACGCGTCCTCGGCCCCCGCCTGGACCACCCGGCCGTCACCACCTCCTGGAGCGACACGGCTCGCCCGCCGCCCTGCGCAGGGCCGGCCGCCGCAGACTCGCGGCCCTGATACGCCCGAAGGCCCCGCGCATGGCCGAATGCCTGGTGAACGACGTCTTCGACGCGCTCGACGAACAGACCGTCGTCGTCCCCGGCACCACCACCCTCGACACGGTCGTCCCCTCCCTCGCACCCTCGCTCACCGCCGTCCAGGAGCAACGACGGAACGTGGGGGCGCAGATCGGCGAGCTCCCGGAGGCCCACTCTCTTTCCGAGGTCCTGATCCCGATGCCCGGAGTCGGCGTCAGGACCGCAGCCACCCTCCTGGTGACCATCGGCGACGCAACCTCGTTCCCCACCGCCGCCCACCCGGCCTCCTACGCGGGCCTGGCCCCCGCGACGAAATCCTCCGGGGCCTCCATCCACGGCGAGCACGCCCCCAGGACGGGCAACCGACTCCTGAAACGAGCGACGTTCCCTTCGGCGTTCGCGGTCCTGAACGACCCCGTCTCCCGCACCTACTACGACCGATGCAGAGCCCGCGGCAAGACCCGCACCCAGGCCCTCCTCCGCCTCGCACGCCGGCGCATCGGTGTCCTGTTCGCCATGCTCAGGGACGGCGCGTTCGACGAATACGCCCGGCCGAAACGGTCGCAGCACGACCCGCTCACGCTTGACGAATGACATGGAGGCACCCCCCGCGTCCGGGCGGCCGACTCGGGGGCGGCATGCGTGTGCGTCGAGTGCATCGGTCGCAACATCCGGCGGCCCTCGGGTCCCGAAGGGGACGAGGAGTCGCACCGACGGGGCTCCGGAACGACAAGAGACCAATCGCAGCCGGGGGCCATTTTCGCACCCGGCGATGTCGGAAAATCTGTCATACCTGTAGTAGACATCGCGGGAGTCGGTGAGTATGTTTTCTCTCGTAGCCCAGCGAATCAGTGAGGCGCGACAGAGACGAACCGGCGCGCGTTGTTGAGGGTTCGACAGCAGAGTCCCGAGGCCGTGTGTTGTTCGGCGAAGGGTTTCGGAGGCTGGTTGTCGGGCCGAGGAGAAACTGAGGGCGGCCCACGGGGCCGCCGTGCAGGACGAGCGGTAACCCGGCAGTACCTGCAGTTCGGTTGTACCCGCAGTGGCAGTAGACGTTGCACAAGGCAGGAGAGGAAGGAGTGAACGCCATCCGGATCGCCCGCTCGGCGCGGTTGTTCGGCCGAGCGGGATCCGTCGAGAACACCGGTACGAAAGGTGGTCCGCGGTCACGCAATTGCGATCCCCGCAGCCCCGTCGCATAAGGCGGATGCGGAACAGGTAGCCGACACGTCGGTGTCGGTGGATGGTGTGGATTTCTTTCGGGGCCCTGGTGCCGTACGGCACCAGGGCCCCTCGACGCGTTTCCCGACGACTTTGACGAATGTGAACTCAAGAGAGGCGCCGATGGCCCCCGATTCCGGCTCGACCCCAGCCAAGCCCGACAGGCTCGACGACGACGACTACCCCGCCTACACCATGGGCCGCGCGGCCGAACTGATCGGCGCCTCCCAGGGCTTCCTGCGCGCGATCGGCGAGTACGGCCTGATCACCCCCCTGCGTTCCCAAGGCGGCCACCGCCGCTACTCCCGCTACCAGTTGCGCATCGCCCAGCGCGCCCGCGAACTCGTCGACCAGGGCACCGCCGTCGACGCCGCCTGCCGCATCGTCATCCTCGAGGACCAACTCGAAGAAGCCCTGCGCCTGAACGCCGAACTGCGCGACGCCAACGAGGCCCGCCCACACGAAGGCCCCTGATCCGCCGAGGACACCGAGCGCGGCGCCGCCACGGGCACGCGCCCCCGGTGCGGATCGCCGCCGAAACCGCCGCTTCTCACCGAGAACCCACCGCGGTCCTCCTCACCGGCGGCAACCCCTGCCGGGAACGGGGCGGAGCCCGCGACGAGGACACCTACGCGGGCCGCGGGACCGGTCGACGATCGGAGACAGCGACGAAGGGCCCGGAGGCATGACCGCCCCGGCGAATCGACCGGTCGCGGCGGCGGAGCATTGCTCCCGGCCGTCGCTGTCATGGACGATCTCGGTCGGGACGACCGACTCGTACCACAAGTCTCACCTGCGCGACCTCGCGAGCTGCCTGACGAACAGCGCCACACGCCTCGCCGACCTCCACGGACCTACCGGCCGGCGGCTTCTCGACGACACGGTCGGACACGCACGCCGGCGCACACGACTACACGCGTGTGTCGGAACGCGAACCCGAGAACGAACCGTCGCAGGCGACCCCCGCCTCGGCGAGCCGGAGGCGGCGGGCTCGGGTGTCGTGACAGTCACGGAGGCCGTCTCTGTTACTTTCGGATGCTGCCCGGCGGCATCGGGTCGTCCGGCGTCGTCGTGATCGACCGTTGGAGACGCGGGTCTCGAATCAGGACAGGATGCCGTGTGAAGCCTCTTGCGAACGATGCGGTCACGACGGGTGGTCTGCTCCGGGCGAGTCGCCACGCGGTCCTGGAGGACCTCCCGGACCTGATCGCCGCGCACGCCCGACCGCTGGGTCTGACCCGCCCGCTGGTCTACCTCGTGGACGTGCAACAACAGCTGCTCCGTCTGGTCCCCGGCAGAGGGGAGCACGCGGGGGAAGCGGACGCGGTCCCCGAGGCGGAGCTTCGCGTCGATGCCACGCTGGCCGGCCGCGCCTTCCAGAGCGTCGAACCCGTCGAGTCGCCGGCGGGCGCGGACGACGTCGAGTCCGGCGAAGCGCCCACCAGGCGATTGTGGCTGCCCCTCGTGGACGGCGCCGAACGCCTGGGCGTCCTGGGCCTGGAAACCGACGACACCGACGACACCGTCCTCGACAGGGCGCTCGACCTCGCGCTCCTGGTGGGGCTGCTCCTGGTGAGCAAACGCGCCTACAGCGACACCTACGAACGCCTGGTCCGCACCCGTTCGATGGGCCTGGCCGCGGAGATGCAGTGGACCCTGATGCCGCCCGGTTCCTTCGCCGGCGCACAGGCCACCGTCAGCGCGGCCATGGAACCGGCGTACGAGATGGGCGGCGACGCGTACGAGTACGCCGTCGACGGGAACACCGCCCACCTGGCCGTCTTCGACGCCATGGGCCACGACACCTCCGCCGGCCTCACCGTCGCCCTCGCCCTGGCCGGCTGCCGCAGCAGCCGCCGCCACGGCGTGGGCCTGGTCGAAACCAGCGAGGCGATCGAGGCCGCGCTCGTGGAACAGTTCGGCCGCAGCCGCTACGCCACCGCGATCATCGCCGAACTCGACCTGCTCACCGGCGCCCTGACCTGGGTCAACCGCGGCCACCACCCACCGATCGTGATCCGCAACGGTCAATGGGTCGCCACCCTGGAACGCCCGCCCGCCCACCCGATGGGCACGGACATGGGCCTGCCCGTCAGGTTGTACGACGAGCAGCTCGAACCCGGCGACTGGCTCCTGCTCTACACCGACGGCGTGACCGACGCCCGCAATCCCCGGGGCGAGATCTTCGGACTGGACCGGTTCGTCGACTTCGTCATCCGCCACATAGCGGACGGCCTCCCCGCCCCCGAAACCCTGCGCCGGCTCATCCGAGCGATCCGCGAGTACCACCACGACCGCCTCCAGGACGACGCCACCATCCTGCTCCTGCAATGGCACGGCGCCTGACCGCGGCGAGTCCGGGGACAGCCCGGTGTTCGTGCGGCATCAGGCCGCGGCGAAGGCGTGCACAAGCATCACGTGGGAACTCCCGCGCCGCATCCGCCGGATCCGCCGCGTCAGGGGTGTCGTGCCCGCGCGCACCGACGACCCGATCGCGCCGACCCGCCACCACGCCCACACCTGCGATCGAGGCGGTCGGGCTCCTCGGCGGGCCGCGGCCAAGCCCGCCAGTCCCGCCCGGCGTACGCGATGAAGGGCCGCACCGATCGAGGCGGCCCCGGATCGGGCGCGCACCGGCACCGGGACCACGGCTCTCGCCGGGGCGGGGCCATCGATGTCGGCCCAGACGGTCTTGCCTGCCCGGCGCGCCCGAACGCCCCAGTCGGTGGTGAGCGTGTCGAGGATGTGCAGGCCGAAGCCGCCCTCGTGTTCGGAACCGGTGTCGCGGCGCGTCGGCATCCGGGGATCGGTGTCGGTGACCGACAACCGCGCCCCGCGCCCGGTCCGGCGCACGGCCAGGACCACGTCCCCGTCGGTGTGCAGTTGTGCGTTGGTCAACAGTTCCGACAGGACCAGGACGGCCGCGGCCACGCCGTCCCCGTCCCAACCCCAGTCGGCGAGGGCGGCCCCCACAGCCGTACGGGCCCGGGCGGAAGCCCCGATCCGTCGCGGCACGCGCCACCGGAGGAGGGAACGACGACGTCGATGCATGACCTTCCTCACGGGCACGTGGACGGACGGCGGACGGTATCGCGGGACAGCCTCGGCATACCGGCACGAACGATTCGCCCGCGTCGTCGTCCCGACGGTTCACCGGTGCGGGAGACCACGAATCCACCGCAGGGACTGTGACCAGCCCGTTCGTACACCATGGGCGGTCCTTCCCGGGCCGGCGACGCCGTGCCCGCACACCTGCCCGGCGTCCGGCGCCTTACGCGTCGTCCGATCGAGTGGATGGGCCCCCGGCCCCGAGAGCGCCGCATTTCGGAGGACGACCCCGGCGGGAGGAAGGACGCGTCACCGCCGTCGCGGAATCCTGCGAAATCCCGTCCCCGATCGGGTGTACTCCCCTCAGGGTGGGGCACAATGCTGCGGCCCACAGCCGAACCGAAACAGGAGGACGCCGACATGAACCACACCCCCGCGACCGCCTTCCTGGCCCCCGAAGCGACCGCGGCCGCCGCCGAAGGCGGCGCGCTCGCCGATCTGCCGATCGTCGACGACCCGGGCAGCGTCACGGCGACCGACGCGCGGGCGATGTCGAAGGTGCTGTTCGACCGGCTGCGGGTGCTCCAGGAGGGCACGCACGAATACCAGTACGTGCGCAACACCCTGATCGAACTGAACATCCCGCTCGTGCGGTTCGTCGCGGGCCGCTTCCGGTCGCGTCCGGAGACCTCCGAGGAGATGGTCCAGGTCGGCACGATCGGCCTGATCAAGGCCATCGACCGTTTCGACCCCGCCTTCGACGTCGAGTTCCCCACCTTCGCCGTGCCCACCATCGCCGGCGAGATCAAGCGCTTCTTCCGCGACACCTCCTGGGCCGTCCACGTCCCCCGACGCCTGCAGGAACTGCGCCTGGAGTTGGCCAGGGCCCGCGACGCGTTCACCGCGGCGCACGATCGCCGGCCCACCTCGGCCGAACTCGCCGACAAGCTCGGCCTCGCCGTCGAGGACGTCGTCGAGGGGCTCACCGCCGCCGCGGGCTATTCGGCCGCCTCCCTGGACGCTCCCGCCGGCGACGACGGCCCCGCCGAGGTCCCCTCGGGCCGTGCCTCGTTCGTCGACCCCGGCTACGAACTGGCCGAGAACCTGCACGCGCTCAGGCCCCTGATCGCGGCCCTGCCGCAGCGCGACCGCGACATCCTGTCGATGCGCTTCGGTCGGGAACTCACCCAAGCCCGGATCGGCGAACACCTCGGCGTCTCCCAGATGCACGTCTCCCGCCTGCTCGCCCGCACCCTGACCAGGCTGCGGACCGAACTCCTCACCGACTGAAACCCGATCGAGGAGCGTGGCTGCCCGGCGAACGACCGCGCCGCCTCGTTCGCCACCGCAAGTGGCGGACCTTGCCCGCGCACCGCATCGGCCAAGTCGTTGCGAAGAACACGGGCACCATCGCCCCGCTGCTGATCTGTCCGCGGATGACCGACGTGCTCGCCATCCCCATCGTCGGAAGGTGCCGCATGAGCACTCGGGAGAACACGGAACACGCCGACGGCACCGACGCGACGGCCCGGGGCGATATACCGGCCCGCAAACAGCGCCTGCGTCGGCGACTGGAGCGCCTGCTGGGCATGGCGGCCACCGAAGGCAACGAACTCGTACCCTTGCGCAACGGTGATGCGATCTTCCCCGCCATGCTCGACGCGATACGCGGCGCCGAGCACACCGTCGACATGATGACCTTCGTCTACTGGCGAGGTCGGATCGCCCGCGACTTCGCCGCCGCGCTCGCCGACCGGGCCAGGGCCGGCGTGCGGGTGAGGTTGCTCCTCGACGGCTTCGGCGCCAAGGAGATCGAGCGGGACCTCCTCGACGTCATGGACGACGCCGGTGTACAAGTGGCCTGGTTCCGCAAACCGTTGTGGCTGTCGCCGTTCAAACAGAACCATCGCTGCCACCGCAAGGCCCTCGTCGTCGACGAGCACACCGCCTTCACCGGCGGCGTCGGCATCGCCCAGGAATGGTGCGGCGACGCCCGCAACCCCGACGAGTGGCGCGACACCCACGTCAAGGTCCGGGGCCCGGCCGTGGACGGGATCGCCGCCGCGTTCGCACAGAACTGGGCCGAATGCCACGACGAACTCTTCGACGACCGTGACCGCTTCACCGGACACGACCAGGTCGGGACCTCGATCGTCCAGGTCGTGCGCGGCTCGGCCGGCGTCGGATGGCAGGACATGCAGACCCTCATCCGCGTCATGCTCACCTCCGCCGAACAACGTTTCCGCCTGGCCACCGCCTACTTCGCCCCCGACACCTACTTCGTCGACCTGCTGTGCGCCACCGCCCGCCGCGGCGGGCCGGCGACGTGACCGCCGGGATCGTCGGCCAGTACGACGCACGCGCTGATCCGCTTGCCCACCGTTTCACGGTGCACCGCGAAGCTTCGACACAGCGCCATCACGATCTCCAGACCGTGCCGACCGAGCCGGTCCGGATCGTGCGGGAGGATCGTCGGCGGCGTCGGGTCGCCGTCCCACACGCTCACCGCGACCGCGCCGCCGCTCACCTCCAACGTCAACAGGCACGCGCCCGGCGCGTGTCTGCGGGCGTTCGTCACCAGCTCGCTCACCACCAACTGCACCGTGTCCCACACGCGTTCGGACACCGGCAGCCCGTGCTCGCCCTGCACGTCGCGAAGAAACCCGCGGACCAGACCGCGGGCGAGGGAGACGCTCTCACCCTCCCCGAACACCGCCGACGCCGAAACCACCACCCCCGACGACGACCGCCGACTCCCGCCGTCCCTGGTACGCCCCATGTCGCCCCGCCCCTCCGACACCCCCGATTCCTGGCCGATCGTCTACCCCGAAAACCCCGGGGCAGACGTGCAATTCGACACCGGGGCGGGCACGGACGCGGCCGCACGGCGACGCGGACCGGGACACGAGTGGACACGCCCGCCGACACGCCACGTCGCCCGCGCCACCGGACGCTGCGGTCGACGGCCGCCCGATAGGGCCATGCCTCGCGAGCCGCCCCGTCCAGGACCAGCGGGCGCGACGCCGCCGGGCGCGTTGGTCGAGGGTCCGGCGTGGCATTCGGCGGATGGCCGCAGGACGTACGCCCGGGGATGTGGGCGAGCACGACCGGGAGCAGACGGGCGAAGCGGTCGACCGAGCAGATCAAGGACCGTGAGGCGCCTACCGGCACCTGGTCGGAGACTTCGAGCGGCCCTTCGTGCTCTGCGGGAGGCTGGAGAGGTCGTCGACCTGCGGATCGCGCAGATCGAACGGCTCAAGGACAAGGTCGCGGAGCTCAAAGAACGCCTGACCCAGCGGGACGCGCCCGCGGCCGAGCTCGCCAAGTTCAAGGAACTCGCCGTCACGGGCTTGGCCGCACGGCACGACGGGATCGTATGTCGACGGGAACAGACCTGCGGCTCCCGGCCACGTCCGGCACGTGCCCACCGCCCGCCGCGAAACGGCCCGTACGGATCGTGCAGCTGAGCCTGACGTCTACCGACGTGTCTCGACACGGCGTGGGAGCCCGTCGACGTGGCCTGCCGCGCTTCCCCGCCGTCCGCACCGTGGGCGTTCTTCGCGGGAAGCGACGGCGCCGGGTTTTCGTCAGGCGGCTCAGCGGGTGAAGACGGTGCCGACCAGAACCACGTGGACGGCTGTGCCGCCGAGGATGCTCAGCGGTGCGTTGCGGCGCCACACGTGCAGGCCGATGGTCACGGCCAGGGCGGCCGACGGGGTCAGGGAGCGCGTGTGGGTGAGCGGGAGGTCGCGCAGGCAGTAGACGACCAGGATCAGCATGACGCCGGCGGGCATGCGGGTGCCGAGGTACTGGATGGTCGAGCTGTTGCGCAGGGGTGTGAGGGCGGCGAAGGGCAGGGCGCGCAGGGCCCAGGTGACGGCGGCGGAGACGAGGACGGCGGCGATCAGGTACGGGCTGTCAGGCATGGCGCGGCTTCCTGCGGGTGGTGAGGTGGCGCGCCAGGAGACCGGCGGTGAAGAGGGTGAAGGCGGCCGGGAGCATCTGGCTCGGAAAGAGGAGTCTCGCGGCGAGGGCGCCGAGCAGGGCCAGTACCGGGGTGGGTATGTCGTCGCGCAGGTTCCGTACGGCGTCGAGGGCAAGGACGGTGAACAGTGCGGTCAGGGCGAAGTCCAGGCCGGTGACGCTCTCCGGGAGCAGGGCGCCGAGCAGGGCGCCGGCGGTGGAGCTGCCGACCCAGTACAGGTGCAGGAAGAGCTGGAGCCACAGGATGCGGCGGCCGGACCAGGAGCGCGCCTGCTCGCCGGTGGTCAGCGCGTATGCCTCGTCGCACAGGGCGTACGTGCTGTACGCCCTGCCGAGGCGGCCGTGCACGCGGTGCAAGGGGAAGGACAGCGCGTAGAAGACATGCCGGACGTTCACCATGAACGCGGACAGCGCAATGGCCGCCAGTGGGGCGGCGGCGGTGACCAGTCCGATGAGCAGAAACTCGAACGATCCGCCGAAAGCGAGCGCGGCGGACAGCCCGGCCCACCACCACGGCAGGTCCGCCTGCGTCACCAGCGCGCCGAAGGCGAGCCCGAGCGGAAGGAACGCCAGGCCCACACCGAGGGAGTCCTTGAACGCCGCACGCGCGTGGGACGTCGTCGCGGACTCGAGGGCGGGTGGCACGGACCGAAGGCGGCCACCGGCAACGACAGAATCTATTCCCATGTATGTAATTGTAGGAAAGTCTCGACCTAATATGGTTGCCAATTATGACACTATGATTTCCATATGAGCAATGAACTGCACCTCGATGCCGTTGATCGCGACATTTTGTTTCACCTGCGCCGGGACGGGCGGCTGACCAACGTCGAGCTGGCCAAGCGGGTCGGTCTGACCGCGCCGCCCTGCCTGCGCCGGGTCAAGCGGCTGGAAGAGGTCGGCGTCATCACCGGCTACCGGGCCCTCATCAACCCCGAGGCCCTGGGCCGTGGCCTGGAGGTGCTCCTCGACGTGGAAATCTACGCCCAGGACCGCAAGAGCTTCGAGGAGTTCGAGGACACCGTTGCCTCCTACGAGGAGGTCGTCGAGTTCCGTCGCATGTACGGGCGCCCCGACTACTTCATCCGCGTGGCCGTTGCCGACCACGCCGCCTACGAAGCCTTCCTCACCGGCAAGCTCAGCGGCCTACCCGCCGTCCGGCGGATCGAGTCCCACCTGACCATGAAGGAAATCAAGACCGACCGCTAGCCACCCGGCAACATGTTCACCGCGTCGTCCTTGACGGCCGGCGCTTCTCGATCGACGGCCGATCGTCTCGGTCACGCGACCAGAGTCCGGCGGGTGGGAGCCGTCCAGGTGGCGCTGATCCCGGCATGACCCCGAGCGCGTCGTTCGGGACCGTGCAACCGTGGGCTCGGAAAAGTATCGGCGTGATGGCTTCGGTCGTCATGAACCGTTCCCCTACGCCCTCGATTGCGTCAAAGGACCCGAAGTAGATGACCGGCGTCCTCGAGGATCGTCGCCACGCCCTGGACAAGGCGATGCGGACGCGCGGCGCGTGGCCCGAGGACACCCCGTGGGTGCGCGCCGCGTTCGAGGCGCTGCCCCGGCACGCGTTCGCGCCCGAGCGCCTGTGGGCGCCTCCGGGCGGGTGACCAGCGTGGAGGCCTCGGCGGAACTCGCCGACACGGCGGCCGGGAGGCTGGGGCGTGCCCGGGTTCGCGTCGACGTCGCGGTCGGCGACGGCGACCTCAGCCGGCCCGCAACGGCCCCCTACGACCGGGTGATCGCCACCTACGCCGTCGACCACGTCCCCTGGGCCTGGATCGAACAGACCGTCCCCGGCGGCGACCTGCTCTTCCCTCTCGGGCGCACGGGCCACTTCGCCGTCACCGTCGCCGACGACCACCGCAGCACCCGGGGCTGGATGCACGGCTTGGCCCAATTCATGAACGCACGCGACACACCGGCGCCCGCCGCCACCGTCCGCTCCTATACGCAGGTCCGCGCCGGCCGCGCGCCCGACGACAAGCGGGGCGTCGACCGCGACATCACTCCCCTGCACACCGACGTGAACCTGCTCTGCGCTGTGCATGGCCCTGCTCGACATCGTCTACACCACCGACACCGACCAGGACGGCGTCAACGCCTGGATCCACGACGGCATCTCCTCCTGGGCCGTCGCCACCACCGGGCCCGACGGCAGCGCCCGCACCGAACAAGGCGGCCCCCGCCGCCTGTTCGACGCGGTCGAAACCGCCTGGGACGCATGGACCACACACGGACAGGTCAACCGCTGGGACCACGGCATCACCATCACCGAGCGCGGGCGTGCTCCAGGACGCTCGGCACGTACAGGGCGGGGAGGCCCTCGGCTACGGCCTCGACGGCGGCGTACGCGTCGGCGGAGAACATCGGGCGGTCGTCGGCGATGGAGCTGTGGGTGATACTCATGCTTTCCTCGCATGTGGCCCGGAGCCGGCGTCGACGGCCCCGGGCTTCATGCTGTCGACACGGAACCGGACGACACGGGGAAGCAGCGAAACGCCGCGCCGACCGGCAGCCGTCATATTCCCGGATTTGCGGAGGTATGAATGGTGATCGAAGTCGACCCATGGGGATTGCCGGGCGTATATGGGGGGCCACCGGAGTACGCCCGAAACCTGCATCCGAGGGTGGGAAGGGCGGTGTCTTCTGCCGCTGGGCGTGCGGGTGGGGCGCGGATGGTGTCAGCCGGACCTGGGACCGCCGCCGAGCACGCCTAACCGCAATGCCGTTGACATATGCCGACCCGCCTTCGTCGAGATCTGCAAATCCGCCCGATTTTAGGGTGATTTGCAGATCTCGACGGTGGGCACGGCCACGCAACGCGCGTATGTCAACGGCATTGCGCCTAACCGGGGGCTGCTCCCGACCGTAGCGAGCGGCGTCGTCGTCAGCGGGGGGTGGTGCGTCGGGCGGCTGGGTCACGTTCCGCGACGTGTCGGGCGACGGCGTCGACACCGGGGCGGGCGTACCGCTCCAGGGAGCGTACGGAGGCGTGCCGGGAGCGGGCGAGGAGCATAGGGGTGGATGTGCCGTCTTCGGCGTCGTGGGTGAGCGTGCTGTGGCGGAGCTGGTGCAGCGTCCACCCCTCCAACTCTGCGACGTCTTCGGGGCGGGCGAGCGGGTTGGCGAGGATCCGGGTGGCTTCCTCGAAGATCTCGGCGGCGCGCCGGTAGGACAACCGCGCGCGGCCGGTTACCGGGCAGGTGTCCAGCGTGGGGGTGCGTGCTGGGGCTTTGCGGGTGGTGAGGAACAGTGGGCCGTGGGTGCGGCCGGCGATCAGGCGTGGTAGGAGTTGCGCGGTTCCGGACTGCCAGTGGATCCACTCGGTGGCGTCGCCTTTGGCGGTGGTGCGGCCGCGTTTGTCGCCGGGCAGCAGGTCTTCGACGTTGAGGCACAGGGCTTCGTCGGCGCGGGCGGCGCTCTCGTAGAGCAGCTTCCACAGCGTCTTGTCGCGCAGCGGGACGTCGAGCCGCCACAGCGCGGCCATCTGGGAGCGCGCCAGTGCGCGGGTGCGGTCGGCGGGGGCGGGGCGGCGTTCGATGCCGAGTGCGGGGTCGCTGGTGATCCAGCCGTGGACCTGCCACCAGCCGATCGCCTTGCGGGCGATGGACAGTTCGCGGTTGACGGTGTCGGCGTCGAGGGCGTCCGCGCGGGCGGCCGCGAGCTCGGCGAGGACCGGAGGCAGGCCGGGGTCGTCGAGGGCGGCGAGGTCGAACGGGTCGGGTCGGGCGCCGCGGCGCGCGGGCCCGAGGGGCGCGGGTTCGCCGCGCAGAAGCCATCCCCAGGTGGTGAGCGCGATGCGGTAGATCCGCGCGGAGGACTTGGCGATGCCGGCGCCGGTTAGGTACCGCTCGACCGCGGCCTCGTACGTCGGCGGCGGCGAGAGCGGCACCACGTGTCCGCGCGGCGCCGGGACGGTGTGGCCGTTTTGCGGTGCTGCCGCCGCCTGTTCGAGCGCCATGCCCGTTCCTTTGCTTCTGCCGCAGTAAATGCGTACACCTCGCCTCGCGGCCGCAGGCGCGGACGCGCAGGTCGCAGGGATCAGGCTAGGTGGTCTGCCGCAGTAAATCCGGTGTTTACTGCGGCAGTTCCGGGACGGGTGCACGCGCAGCCGGTCCATGCGCGCTGACGACACCGCGGGTGCCCGCGGCGGTGCCCGCGCCGCGCATCGTCGTTCGCCGGCGGCCGCCTCGCCGCGGCCGCCGAGCCCCGCCCTCGCCGGGCTCGGTGCCTCGATGCCCTGGACGCCACCACACTCCAGGCGCTGCTTGCGCCCCGCCTGTAGGTCTGGGACAGTCACGAAATCACTAATGAAATTAGCAATCCTGTGAGGTTCTCATGTCGCCACCCAAGCTCCCGGATCACGCCGGATCCCCGCTGCGTGTCCTGCGTGCGCGTCCGCGGGCGCTTGCTGCCACGGTGCTGCTCCTGACGCTGGCGTTCGTCGGTGCCGTGTTCGCACTCGGTCCCGCGGAGGCGAACACCGCCGGTGCGGACCGGGCGAATCTGCCTGCGTCCTCGCAGTCGGGCGAGGTCGCGGACATCGTCGACGGGCTGGGCAGCGGCGGCCGGACTCCGGTGCTCGTCGTCTACAGCCGTACCGACGGCGCCGCACTCACCGAGGCCGACCGGGCGGCGGTGGCCGGCCGGGCCGCGCCGCTCGGCGCCACCGGCCTCGACGGCGTCCCGTCCGAGGTGATGTTCGACCCCACGGGCACGGTCGCCACGGTGCAGGTGCCGGTCTCGGACACGCTGGAGGGCAAGGACAACGACAAGGCCGTCGAGCGTGTGCGCGAGGTGGCGTCCGACGGCGTGGACGAGCCGCTGCGTGCCCAGGTCACCGGTGGCCCGGCGGTGTCCGCGGACCTGAACAAGGTGTTCGACGGTGCGGACGTCACCCTGTTGCTGGTGACCGCGCTGGTGGTCGCCGTGCTGTTGCTGGTGACGTACCGCAGTCCGGTGCTGTGGCTGGTGCCGCTGATCGTCGTGGCGATCGGCGACCGCCTGGCCACCGTGGTGGTGGGCGCGCTCGCGCCGAAGGTCGATGTGGCGGTGGACAGTTCGGCCGCGGGCATCTTGTCGGTGCTGGTGTTCGGGGCCGGTACCAACTACGCCCTGCTGCTGGTCTCCCGCTACCGCGACGACCTGCGGGTGGAGGCGGACCGGTTCACCGCGATGCGACGCGCGCTGCGCGGTGTCGCCCCCGCCGTGCTGGCGAGCGGCAGCACTGTGGTGCTGAGTCTGCTCACGCTCCTGGCCGCTGAGCTGACGGTCAACCGCGGGCTCGGGTTCGCAGGTGCGTGCGGGATCGTCATCGCGATGTTCTTCGGACTCGTCGTGCTGCCCGCGGCGCTGGTGCTGCCCGGCCGCTGGCTGTTCTGGCCGCTGATCCCCCGGGTCGGCGACCCGGTCGCCGCGGACCGGGACGGAGTATGGACGAAGCTGGGCCGGGTCGTCTCGGCGCGTCCGGTCCTGGTGTCCGTGGGCGCGACGGCGGTTCTCGCGGCACTGGCGTGCGGACTGTTCGGCACGTCCGTGGGCCTGTCGCAGAACGAGCTGTTCCGCGAGACGCCCGAGAGCGTCCAAGGCGCGAAGACATTGGAATCGGTACTGCCGGCCGGGGCCACCCAACCGCTGACCGTGGTGTCCTCGGCCGCCGCCGGGACGCAGGTCGCGACGACGGCCGAGGGAGTCGAGGGCGTCTCCTCGGTCGCACCGGGCACCGCGTCGGAGCGGTACGCGGTCACCGACGTGGTCCTGGACTCCGCCCCCGGGAGCAGCCGGTCCGACGCCACGATCGTGCGGCTGCGCCAGGCTCTCGCCGAAGTCCCGGGCGCCGATGCGCTGGTCGGCGGAACGACTGCGGGCGAGTACGACGTGGCCAAGGCGACCAGCCGCGACACCCGCGTTGTTGTGCCGCTGGTCCTGGCCATCGTGTTCGTCGTCCTGGTGCTGCTGCTCCGGGCCGTGGTGGCGCCGGTGCTGCTCGTGCTGACGGTGGTGGCGACGTACTTCTCCGCCTTGGGGGCGGCCGAGGTGGTGTTCAGTACCGTCTACGACTTCCCGGCGCTGGACGACAACGTGCCGCTGCTGTCGTTCCTGTTCCTGGTCGCGCTCGGCGTCGACTACAACATCTTCCTGATCGCCCGCACCCGCGAGGACACCGTCGCCGGGCACGACACTCGGGCAGCGGTCCTGCGGGCCCTGGCGTCCACCGGGGGCGTCATCACCAGCGCGGGCATCCTGCTGGCCGCGGTGTTCGCGGTCCTGGGCGTGCTGCCGCTGATCACCCTGACGCAGATCGGCGTCATCGTGGGCGCGGGCGTCCTGCTCGACACCTTGATCGTCCGTACCGTGCTGGTCCCCGCGCTCGTCGTGATGACCGGCAAGTGCTTCTGGTGGCCGGGACGACCGGAAGAGTCGGCCGGCACCAGGAAGGGCGAGGCGCCCGAGCCGACACACGTGGCCCACAGCGTGGGCTGACACCCGAGGACGTCGCACCAGCACGGGACCGGCGGTTCCCGCTGCGCAGATCAAGAAGTCCTCACAGGTCACGGGGGTGACGCTTGGGGTTCGCGGAACGGCCTGGTGTGGGGGGGGCGGGCGGGGGGGGGGGGCCCCGCCCCCACCGCGGGGTGGGGGAGGGGTAAGACGGCCGACGACTACCAAAACAAATAGGGGGGCCCCAGCGTGACAAAAA
>NZ_JBHZAV010000111.1:0-31623 GCF_042754445.1 Embleya sp. NPDC059213 | reverse complement strand
GTTGCCGGCGCCTTTCCCGCCGAGCAACACCCACCTCTCGCCGGGAAACCCAAGGCTCCCGGCCAACCGGCGACCCTGGGACCAAGCCCACCTCCCCCCAGCCCCCCAGCCCACGCCGACCGTTCAGCACAAAGCCACCCGCACCCAACCCGGCCCAAGACCCAACCGCCGGCCACAAACACCCGACCCACCCGCAAAGGCCCCCAACGAATCAAACGAAAGCACCCACCCAATCGGCCCCACCCCCGCGCGCGCCCCGCACCACCCCGGCCCCACGCATCACCCCCGTCAGGTCTCCACCACCACCCCCAACCCCACCCCCAACCCCACCCCCCGCCCAGCCCCTCAGGCCCGGCCGAGGACGAATTCGAGGGTGTCCGAGCGGGCTCTGCCCAGGACGCTTTCGCGTAGTGCGTCGGCGAACTCCTCGACGGTGACGACCCCGTCGCCGTCGGCGTCCATCGCGTGGAGCCAGGCGATTCGTTGTGTCGCTGCGGCGTCCGCGCCGAGCAGGCGGGCGTAGTCGGCCTGATCGATGCGGCCGTCCCCGTCCCGGTCCACCGCTGCGGCCACCGAGACCATCAGTGCGGCCATGGCGGCACCCGGCGCGGCGTCGGCGAGCACTCGGTACTCGTCGGCGTCGACCACGCCGTCCCCGTCGGTGTCGGCCGTGGTGCGCAACTCGTCCCACCAGGCGTGGAAGGCCGCGTACATGACCTCCTCGTCCACGGCGGCGAGGTCGAGTCGATCGCTGAACACCCGGGCGAGCGCGGCCAAATCGGGCCAGGACAACACACCGTCGCCGGTCTGGTCCAGGATTCGTACGAAGAGATCGGCGAGTTGCGCCGCCGGCTCGGCCGCACGATCGTGGGGGCCGAACCGGCGCAGCCCGCGCCCCGCTTCCCGCTTGGCCGCGATGTAGGTCGCCGCGAGCGGCATGTAGACCCACTTCGTCGGCAACAGGTCACTGGCCACCGCTGCGGTCCGACACGCGAGCGACACCATCGTCTCGGCGCCGAACGGCACTCGGCCGCGCTCGCCCAGTTGCTCCCGGTAGCTCGGCGGCAGGGTGCTCGCGACGACGGTGCGGATCGCGGCGCCGAACGCCGCGCAGCCGGCCGACCACACCGCCTCGGGGACGAAGGACAGTGCTGCGGGCGCGGGCAATCGGCCCAGTGCGTCCAGGAGTTGCTCGACCCCCTGTCCGGCCGTGAGCTTGTCCCGTACCGTCTCGTCGAACCAGACGCGGAATTCCTCGACCGTGCCCGGCATCGCGTCCGCCGGCACCCCGAACTGCAGCCCCACCAGCAGCCATTCCGCGTACAACTCGGCCTGCCGCTCCTCGTCGAGCGGATCGCCGCCGAGCTCGCACATCAGCACCATCGCGTCGAACACCGTCAGGTGCACCCACGCCTGTGCCTCGGGGTCGAGCGCGGAGTACGCCCGACCCTGCGCGTCCACCCCGTTGACGTGCCCGTGCAGCCGGCGCAGCCGGGCCGCCTCGCGCTCGCGGTCCGCCTCGTCCTGGTAGAGCAACCGCTGCAGGCTGAGCAGGGTCTGCTCGATCCGGCGCCACGGGTGTTTCCGATAGGTGGAGAACTCCACCACCCCGGCGTCGACCACCGGATGCGCGGTCTCCAGCACGATCGCCCGACCGATGGTGGTCAACAGGCGCCATTGGCCCAGATAGCGCCAGGAGAGCGAGCCCGCGCCCGGGAAACCTTCGGGGCGGTCCGACATCCGGGGTGCGTCCGACATGGGTGACCTCTCTCGCCGCTCGGCTGGTAGTCGTGACGATACAATCCGTCACCTTCGACCGTGGTCGATCCGGAGAACCGCCGAAGCCACGGCTGTGGGACGGCCGCGCCGATGAGTTTCGGGGGCGGTCCCGGTCCACCTCACTCAGACTGGAAGAGCCGACCCGGCCCGCGCCGTCGACGCCGACCGGGCCGTCGCCGAGGAGGGCAGCCGGATGGCAACAGTGATGGCCGAGAAGACGATGTCGCTGGACGGGTTCATCGCCGATCCGTCGCATGACGTGGCGGAGTTGTTCGGGTGGTACTCGAACGGGCACGTGGAGACACCCGCGCCCGGTGGGGGAATGACCTTCCGCACCTCGGTGGCGAGCGCCCGACACCTGCGCGAGTTGTTCGTCAACACGGGGGCGATCGTGACCGGCCGCCGACTGTTCGACGCCACCGACGGGTGGGGCGGCAGCCATCCGATCGGCGTGCCGGTGTTCGTGGTGACCCATCACGTACCGCGGGACTGGATCGCCGCGCATCCGCAGGCGCCGTTCACCTTCGTCACCACCGGCGTGGAGAACGCCGTCGCCGAGGCCGGGGCGGTGGCGGGCGATCTGGCCGTGGGCGTCGGCGGCGCCGACATCGTGCGCCAGTGCCTGAACGCGGGCCTGCTCGACGAGATCGTGGTCAACCTGGTGCCGGTGTTGCTGGGCGGGGGCATCCGCTTCTTCGACCATCTCGCCGACGTCCCGATCGAGTTGGAGGCGACCAGGGTGATCGAGGGCCGGCACGTCACGCACCTGTACTTCCGGGTGGTGCGCCCGACCTGAGAACTCGGGGAGGTGCCGCGCGAGCGGCGCGGAGCGGCACCTCCCCGAGTTGCCGCGTGAGCGGTGCGGCGCCGGTCGATCGCCCAGGGCGGGAAAGTGGTCCGGTCCTCGAACAGTTCACTGGACCTTCACGCCGGTCCGGTGGCGTGCGTAGCGTCGCCTTCATCGCGGCCGAGTACACCGGAACCACCGCATTCGCCTCCCCCAAGGACGCCCGCATGATCGTGTTCGCGCACCTCAGTGACACCCACCTCGACGGCGGCCCGCACGCGGCCGAGCGCACCCGGGCGGTGCTGGCCCACCTGAACGCGCTCCCCTACGACCTGGACGCGGTGCTGGTCACCGGCGACATCGTGGACAACGGCCTGCCCGCCGAATACGACGAGGCGCGGGCCCTGCTCGCGTCGCGGCACCCGGTGCTGATCCTGCCCGGCAATCACGACGTACGCGGGCCGTTTCGTGAGGGGCTGTTCGACGAGCCCGCGGGCGACGAGCCGATCAACCGGGTGCACCGCACGGCCGGCGGCGCGGTGTTCGCGCTGTGCGACTCGTCCATTCCGGGTCGTGCGGACGGCCTGCTGGCCGACGAGACGCTGTCCTGGTTGACCGACGTGCTGGACGAAACCCCGTCCACCACACCGGTGTTCGTGGCCTTTCACCACCCGCCGGTGGAGCTGGGCAGCCCGGAGATCGACCGGATCCGCCAGTTCGGCACCGAGCGGTTGGCCGAGGTGATCGCCCATCGGCCCAACGTGGCGGGTCTGCTGTGCGGGCACGCGCACACCCCGGCGGCCACCACCTTCGCCGGCAAGCCGCTGATCGTGGCGCCCGGTGTGGTGTCCACGATCAACCTGCCGTGGGAACGCGCCGACGACGACGCCCCGTTCGTCGACCCGAAGCTGCCGCCCGCGCTGGCGTTCCACCGGCTCGACGACGAGGGTCGGCTGACCACACATTTCCGCGCATTGGCCTGATCGCCCGATAGCGTGCCCCGAATACGCCAACGGAGCGAAGGGGGCCGCCGATGTTCGGACGACGCCGGCAGGACACGGGGAGCACGGCCGAGGCGGGCTTCGCGGCGGGGCCGGTGTGGGTGCGCGCGGCGGCGGGCAGCGTGGTGGGCAACAGGTATCGGGCCAACTTCGACGTGCTCGGCCTGGAGCCGGAGCTGCGGCTGGCGGCGGTCGCCGACGGCATGGGCGACGGTCCCGGGAGCACGGCCGCCGGGCGGATCACGATGAACGAGTTCACCGCCTCGATCCGCCGGGCCTCGACCGCGGGCATCGGGCCCGACCCGGCGGCGCTGCGCGCGAGTGTGGCCGGCATCCAGGACCTGGTGCTGGCCGCGGCGGCGGGGTTGAGCGGCTTCACCGGGTGCACGCTCACCGCGCTGATCGCCGAACCGGACCCCCGGCCCGAGGCCGCCGCGGCCGCCGCATGGCTGGTGCAGATCGGCGACTCGCGCGCATATCGGCTGCGCGCCGGGCAGTTGGACCTGCTGACGGTCGATCACACCGAGGCGTGGCTGGGCGCGCTCTACGGCTGGTATCCGGCCGACTCGCCGCAGGCCGCCGCCGCGCGCTACCGGCTCAGCCGCTACGTCGGACACCCCGGCCGGCCCGAGCCCGACGTGCTGAACGTGACCCTGCGGCCCGGCGACGTGTACCTGCTGTGCACCGACGGGGTCGCCGAACAGATCGACTACCGCCCGCTCGGCGCCCTGTTGGCCGCGCCCGAGGCGCCCACCGAGATCGTCGCCCGGCTGCTCGCCGCGACCCTGGAGGCGGGTGGCCACGACAACGCGACGGCGATCGTGCTGTGCGTGGACCACCGCCCGGACCAACGCCCGGACCACCGCGCGGACCAACATGTGGACCATCGCGTGGACCACCGCGCCGACCACCCCGCCGATCACCGCACGGCTCGGCCCGCCGACGACTCCCGGACCTGAGCACCCGACACCGTCCGCTCGATGCCTCCCACCCGACACTTCCCGCCCGACGTCCCCACTCGACATCACCCCACGGCCGCCGCGTCGATGCCTTCCACCTCGGGGTTCCAGGCTTCGTCGTGCTCTGTGCGAGGATTTGCGAACGTGCGGTAGCCCCCACCGAGCGAAGGACGAGCGCGATGCGCGACGAGAAGATCAGCGAATACCTGGACCGCCTCGCCGACCGGGTTCCGGCGCCGGGGGGCGGTGCGGCCGCCGCGCTGCACGCCGCACAGGCGGCCGCGCTGCTGGGCATGGTCGCCCGGTACACCACCGGCGACAAGTACGCCGAGCATGCCTCCTCGATCGCCGAGGTGGTCGCGCTGACCGACGAACTGCGGGGCGTGGCATTGCGGTTGGCCGAGGAGGACGCGGTCGCGTTCACCGCGGTGACCGAGGCGTACGCGCTGCCCCGGGACACCGACGAGGCCAAGGCCGTGCGCTCGGCCACGATCGCCGCCGCCCTGGTCGGCGCGGCCAAGCCGCCGGCCGAGGTGGTCGTGCTGGCCGCCGCGTGCGTCGAACTGGCCGAGAAGCTGCTGCCGATCGGCAATCCGAACGTGATCACCGACGTGGCCGCGGCGGCCGAGGCGGCGCGGGCGGCGGCAACCACGGCGCGGGTGAACATCGAGATCAACCTCGGCGGCATCCGGGACGAACAGGCCCGCACCGAACTCACCACGCAGGCCGGGCGGGTGGACGACATCGCCACGCGCGCCGATCAGGTCACCGCGGCCGTCCGCAAGGAGATCGCCCGATGACCGCGACCGTACTCGCCGGCAAGGACCTCGCGGCCGCGATCCGCGCCGAGACCGCGACCCGGGCCGCGCTGCTCGCCGAGGCGGGCTCCCCGGTCACCCTGGCCGTCGTGGTGGCCACGGCCGACGAGTCCAGCGCCTGGTACGTGCGTTCGATCGCGCGGGCCGCCGCGAAGGTCGGCATCACCTGCGACGTGGTCGACCTGGGCGCGGACGCGACCGCGGCGGCGATCCGGGGCACGCTGGCGGCACTCGGCGCGGACGACGACGTGCACGGGATCATCCTGCAGACCCCGCTGCCGGAGGGCGCGGCCCTGGAGGACCTGGCCGGCGCGATCCCCATCGGCAAGGACGTGGACGGCGCCAACCCGCTCTCGCTCGGCCGACTGGCCGCCGGGCTGCCCGCCTTCGCCCCGGCCACGGCCGAGGCGGTGGTGGCGATCCTGGATCACCACGGCGTCGAACTCGCCGGTCGGCACGTCGCGGTGGTCGGCCGCTCGACGGTGGTCGGCAAACCCGCCGCGCACCTGCTCCTGGACCGCAACGCCACGGTCACCATCTGCCATTCGCGGACCAAGGACCTGGCCGCGCTGACCTCGACGGCCGATGTCGTGGTCGCCGCGGTCGGCCGCCCCGGCCTGATCACCGCCGAGCACGTCGCGCCCGGCGCGGTCGTGGTCGACGTGGGCACCAACCCCACCGCCGACGGCGGCCTGGTCGGCGACGTGGACGCGGCCTCGGTGACACCGGTGGCCGGCGCACTCACCCCCGTGCCGGGCGGCGTGGGACCGGTGACGACGGCGCTGCTGCTCGGCCACACGGTGCGCGCGGCGACCTCGGCCTGAGCCACCGGGCCGCCGCGTCCCCAGCGGGCGACGCGGCGGCCGTCCCGTTCGTGCCAGCGGCCCGGGAGGTCGAGGATCTCGGCGCCGGCGGCGCGAAAGCGCTCGGCGGTGGCCCGGGCTCGTTCCGGATCGAGAGCGAACACCCACAGGCCCGGTATCAGTACCGTCCGCACGACGCCGGCGATCACGTTGGCCAGCAGGTTCTCCAACTCGGGCTGCTCCTCGTTCGAGGAGACGCCGTTGTCCAGACACACCACCGGCCGGCTCAGGCCGAGCCCCTGCGCGTACGCGGTCAGCGCGTTGCGATGGGCGGCCATCTCCCAGGGGTCGCGGGGATAGCACCGTAGATAGGCGACGGGCGCGCCGACGAACGGAGGGGAGACGGTCGTCATGGCGACTGATTCCTTTCCGGCGATCGGCACGGACCTGCGGTCGCGCCTCGCCGCCAGTCAACACCGTCCCGACCGAAAGGTCTATACCAATATTGTCACCTCCGGGTAACTCCCGAAAACCGACCGGTCCGCCGCCGACACCCGCCCCGTCCGGCGGCCCCCGGACGTACCGTGAAGAGATGAGCACCAACGATCCGGGCACCCCCGGTGGTGGGGGTGCCACCCCGTCCGGGCCGGTTCCGTCCCAGCGCCGTCGACGCAAGCGCTACTTCGTGATGATGGGCATCTGCCTGCTGCTGTTCCTGCTGGCCGGCACCGTGGTCTACCGCTGGTCGTTCGCCGCCGCCGCGGGCATGACCATCGTCGCGATGGCCATTCCGCCGTTCGCGGTGATCGTGGCCAATCGCCGCGAGCGCGGCGACCGCTGGTGGGACGAGTAGCAGCCGCGGTCACCGAGTCGTCCGGTCGTCGGTGGTGCGGTCACGGCTTCGTCCCGACGCGGTGACAACCGCGAGCACCACGAACCACGGCGAGCGTCGCGCCCGTCCTCCTCGACGACCCGCGATCGCGCGGGCAGGGAGAAGGGGGCCGAGATGCCCATCGATCCGGGTATGCAGGCGGCACGGCAGGCTCAGGCATTCCGGCAGGACGTCGACCGACGGGCCTTTCGCGAGCAGATGTTCGCCGCCGACCGGCGACGCCGGCGCGGCGGGCGCTCGGGTAACGGCGTACTCCTGCTGTTGCTCGTGCTCGGCGCGGTGTTCCTCGCCGCGAAGTATCCCGACCAGGCACACGACTTGGTCGACCGGAGCCGCCCCCTGCTCGACCGGGTGCTCGGCTCGCTCGACGACCTGGGCTGACCCGAGCGCACCCGAGCGCACCCGAGGGCGCGCCGGACGGGCTCGGTTCGAGGGAAGTGCGACAACCGGGCAGTAGGGTCGGGTGGCCGAGCGGCCGGATGCGGTGCGGCCGTCGAATGCGGAGCCGGCCGCGGGCCGTCGGGACCCGGGCCAGGAGAGGACGTCGTCATGGGACCAGTCATCGCGGTCACCGGAGCGAGCGGGCAGATCGGTGGCCGGGTCGCCCGCCGGCTCGCCGAGGCCGGCACGGCGCAGCGCCTGGTGGGCCGGGACGCGTCCCGGCTGCCGGAGTTCGACGGTGCGGTCAAGGCCCCGCCCGCGTCCTACGGCGACGGGGCGGCGATGCGGCGGGCCCTGGAGGGGGCCGACACGCTGTTCCTGGTCTCGGCCCACGAGAGCGCCGATCGGGTCGGTGAGCACATCACCGCCGTGGACGCGGCGGTGGCGGTCGGCATCCGACGGATCGTCTACGTGTCCTTCCAGAGCGCGGCGCCGGACGCGACGTTCACGTTCGCGCGCGACCACTGGCACACCGAGCAACACATCCGGGACACCGGACTGCGGCACACGTTCCTGCGCGACAGCCTGTACCTGGCGGTGCTGCCCGCGATGGTCGGTGCCGACGGGGTCATTCGCGGTCCGGGCGGGCAGGGGCGGGTCGCGGCGGTGGCGCACGACGACATCGCGGACGCGGCGGCGGCGGTACTGCTCGGCGACACCGCGCACGACCACCTCACCTACGACCTGACCGGCCCCGAGGCGATCACCCTCGCGGAGGCGGCGGCGGAGCTGACCCGCTTCGCCGGGCGGCCGATCGAATACGTCGCGGAAAGCCGGGACGAGGCGTACGCCTCCCGCGCGCAGTACAACGCGCCGGCCTGGGAGATGGCGGGCTGGGTGACCTCGTACGAGGCGATCGCCACCGGCGAGATGGCCAAGGTCTCCACCGCGATCCCGATGCTGACCGGCCGGCCCGCCCAGAACCTGGCCGGCTATCTGACCACCCACCCCCAGGCGTGGGAGCACCTCAAGGCGTAGGTCCGGCCGACGGCAACCGATCCAATCGACCCCGACGACTCCCCCGACCGGCCGTGCCCGGGTGCGGCCGGCTCCGGAGCCGGGTCTGCTGAAACCATGCACCCCAAACACCCGATCATCGAGCTGACCGAGCTGCTGATGCGCGAGACCGACCTGCCGCAGGATCGCGCGAGCGCCCTCGTGCAACGCATCTGGGACGCGGGCGTGGCCGAGGGCACCCGCCGGATGACGGAGGATCTGGCCGCCGCCAACCGGGAAAGCGCGGAACTGCGCCGCGCCCTCGACGACGAGTGACCCGAGCCGGGACGACCACCGCCATGGCGCCCGTCGAAGGCGTGGTTTCCCCCTTCGGGGCCGGACCGGGACACCACGCCGGCCGGTGACGGGTCCTACAGCGGGAGCGGGCCGGCGAGCGGGTTGACGCGGTTCAGGGTGTTCACGCCGTCGGGGTAGACGGCGGTCGGGACACCGACGACCCGGCCGCTGTTCGGGGTCGGTTCCTGCGCGTGGGCGGCGGACGCGCCGAGGGTCACGGCGAGGGCGGTGCCGGCCAACGCGGCGGCGGCGATGCGCTTGTTCATGTCCCGCCCAACGAGGTCGCGGGCACTTGGTCACCGCGGCGCCCGCCGAGGCGGCCCGGTTCACCTGTTCGGCGTTCGTAGGCCGCCGCGCACCGGGAACAGGAGCACCGACCCGGAGGAGGAGTGCGCATGGCGGAGCACCGCAGGCGGCGGATCGGCGGCACGGCGCGATGATGCACGACGGTCGGCTGCCGATGAGTCTGGCGTTCGCGTCGCTGCTGCTCACCTTTCTGGCGACGCGGACGATCACCCGGCTGATCCGGGCCGGTCGAGGCCCGTTTCGCAACGTCAGCCCCGGCGGTGTGCACATCCATCACGTGGTGCCGGGCATCGTGCTCGCCCTGATCGGCGGCTTCGTCGCGGTCGGCACCGGCCAATACCTGGTCGGCCGGTCGATCGCGGGGGTGCTGCTGGGAATCGGCGCGGGGCTGGTGCTGGACGAGTTCGGGATGATCGTGCACCTGGCCGATGTGTACTGGACCGAGCAGGGCCGGATCTCCATCGAGGCCACGGTGTTGGCCACCGCCGCGGTCGGCTTGGCGGCGAGCGGTTTCGTGCCCTTCGACGCGACGCCGGAGGGCGGCGGCGTCGCCGATCAGGTGGTGTGGCTGCTGGTGTTGTTGCTGGACGTGGCGATGGCGGCGATCACCTTCGCCAAAGGCAAGGTCGGTACCGGCGTGATCGGCATCTTCATCCCGATCGTCAACATCGTCGCGGCGATCCGGCTGGCCCGACCCGGCTCTCCGTGGGCGCGGCGCTACTACCACGACAAGCCCCGCAAACTGCGCCGTGCCACCGCGCGGGCGGCCCGCCGCGACGCGCGCTGGAAGCCGATCCGCCGCCGCTTCGAGGACACCATCGCCGGCAGCCTGGTCGCCGCGCCCCCGCCGCCGAAGCCCGAGCCGCAGGGGCACCGGCGGGTGGTCGGCACCCGACACACCTGGTACCGGCTCCCCAGCACCCCGACCTGACCGGAAATCCGCCGAGCCCCGATCCCGGGCCCGTCGGGCCGTGTCCTCCCGCTGAGTGGCGGTGCCTCCGCGTAGGGTCCGGTGCATGGTGGATACCGCGTATGTGTTGGTTCCCGGGGCAGGTGGGGTTGCCTGGTATTGGCATCTGGTGGAGGCCGAACTGCGGGCGCGGGGGCGGGATGTGGTGTCGGTGGACCTGCCCGGTGCGGACGAGGCGGCGGGACTGGCGGAATACGTGGACCTGATCGTGGCCGCCGCCGCGGATCGGGAGCGGGTCGTCTTGGTCGGGCAATCGCTGGGCGGGTTCAGTGCCTCGCTCGCGTGTGCCCGACTGCCGGTCGCCCTGCTCGTGTTGCTGAACGCGATGATCCCCGAGCCCGGCGAGAGCGCCGGCCGGTGGTGGGCCGCCACCGGCCAGGACGCGGCACGGCGGGACAACGACGAGCGCGCCGGCCGACCTGCCGACGCCGACTTCGACGCGCTCGTGTACTTCCTGCACGACGTCCCGCAGGCCCTGATCGACGAGGGCGAGGGCCGGCAACGCGGCGAGTCCGACGCGGTGTTCGGCACCGCGTGGTGGTTGCCTGCCTGGCCCGACGTACCCACCAGGGTCCTGGTCGGCCGCGACGACCGGTTCTTCCCCCTCGCCTTCCAACGCCGGGTCGCCCGAGAACGCCTCGGCGTGCTCGCGGACGAGATGCCCGGCGGCCATCTGCTCGCGCTCAGCCGCCCGGTCGAGCTGGCCGACCGCCTGGAGCGCTACCTGGCCGACGTCGAACGCCCGGGTCACTGACCCGGGTTCGCCGCCGCCGGCCCCGGGCCGCCCACCGGCCGTTGTCGCGCGGCCAGGACCGCGATGTCGTCCTCCGGCTTGTCGGTGACCATCCGGGCGATCAGCGTGTCCACCAGACGCACCAACGGGGTCTCGGCGGTCAGTCCCACCCGGGTCAGCCGCTGCAGCGATTCGCCGATGTCCTCGCCCCGGCGCTCGATCAGGCCGTCCGTGTACATCACCAGGACCCGCTCGGGTTCGCTGCGCCGACGCACCGAGGTGTAGCCGCCGAAGCCGGTGCCCAGCGGCGGTCCCACGGGGACGTCGACGAGTTCGGCCGTGTCGCCCGGGCCGACCAGCAGCGGCGGCAGATGCCCGGCGCTGGCGAAGGTGACCGCGCCCGCCGCCGGGTCGACCAGGACCAGCAGGCAACTCGCCACCCGTTCGATGCCGGCCTTGGTGCTGGTGCGGTCCACCGCGGCCAGAATCTCGTGCGGCTCCTGATCGGAGCGCGCCTGCACCCGCAACAGCGCCCGGAACTGGCTCATCTCCACCGCGGCCTGCACACCGTGGCCCATCACGTCGCCGACCGCGAGCAGCGTGCGACCGCCGCTGAGCGCGACCGCGTCGTACCAGTCGCCGCCCACCTCGACGCTGCTGCCCGCGGGTCGGTAGCGCGAGGCCAGTTCGATGTCGGGGTGCGGTGCGTCCGGGGCGGCCAACAGCGCGTGCTGGAGGGCGAGCGCGATGTCGTGTTCGTGTGCGTAGCGGCGGGCGTTGTCCACGCTGATCGCCCCGCGCCGGGCCAGGTCGCGGGCCAGCACCACGTCCTCGGTGGAGAACGCGTCCGCCGCGCCGTGCCGGGCCAGGCTGACCATGCCGATGGCGCTGCCGCGGGCGACGAGCGGCAGCGCGACGATCGAGTGCAGGCCGACCGAGCGGAAGATGTCGACGCGGTCGGGGCTGGACACCTCGCGGGCCAGTTCGTCGTCGCTCACCCGGTTGACCACCACCGGGCTGCGCTCGCTCAGGGCGCGCGGCACCATCGAGCCCTGTTGGTAGTCGACGTTCTCGCCGGGTCGGCGCAGGATCGCGGCCTGCTCGGCCATCCCCGGCCGGTGCGACAGCGCGGCGCGCCACATCCGGACCATGTCCTGTGGGGCGTGCGGGGTGCCGTTGGCGCCCTCGACCGCGAACACGTCCACCGCGGCCACGTCGCCGAGTTCGGCGACGAAGAGTTCGGCCAGTTCCTCGCAGGTCTCGACCAGGTCGAGGGTGGTGCCGACCCGGGTGGCGGCGGCGTCCAGGAAGGACAATCGACGGCGGGCCGCGTCCAGTTCCAACTGGGTGCGGCGGGACTCGGAGACCTCCAGGATGACGCCGGCCAGGCCGACCACCGCGCCCTCGTGCTCCAGGCGGTGGTAGGCGCCGTGCCACCAGCGACGGTCGGGCGGGCCCGCGTGGGTGATGCCGGTGGAGGTGGCCTCACGGGCCACGCCGTCGCGCAACACCGCCCGGAGAATCTCCTCCTGGGCGTCCACGTCCGGGAGCACCTGGCCGATGGTGCGGCCCAGGTGCTCCTCGGCGGCGAGGCCGTTCATCCGGGCCAGGGCCGGGTTGACGTAGAGGTAGCGCAGGCCGGGGCTCATCACCGCGACCGCGGCGCGGGTGCCGTCCAGCAGGCCCTGGAGCACCGCGTACGCGCCCGCCTCGCGCGGGTCGGAGCCGTTCGCCCCGACCAGGCGCGCCACCGCGCCGGTCACGGCATCGACCTCCGGCACCGTCATCGGCGGGTCCGCGTACTCGTCCAGCGCCACGCCTGTCCTCTCCAGCCCCGGGTTCCCGTGAGGCGCCCGGCTCCCGGAAGCCGTCCATCGGGTTCCAGTCTGGGCCAAGGCAACCCGAACGCGCGAGCGGCAGGCCGCAGGGCGTTACATCATCGTGGCCAGGATCTCCTCGACCATCGCCATCGTGGTACCCGGATGCAGGAAGGCGAAGCGGGCCACCGTCTCGCCCTCCCAACCGGTCGGGGTGACGAAACCGACCTGGCCGGCGAGCAGTCGATGCGACCAGTCCAGGTAGTCCGGGGCGCTCCACCCGACGCGGCGGAAGAGCACGGCGGACAGCTCCGGATCGCGGATCAGTTCAAGGTGCGGGGTGGCGCGGATCAGCGCCGCGCTGTCCCGGGCCAGGGTGAGCGCGGTCTCGATCGCCTCGGTGTACGCGTCGGTGCCGTGCACCGCGAGCGAGAACCACAGCGGCAGACCGCGGGCCCGCCGGGTGAGGTGGTAGGCGTAGTCGGTCGGGTTCCACTCCTCGGGCGCGTCGGTGTGCAGCACGTCGAGGTAGGACGCGTCCTGGGTGTGCACGCCCCGGGCCAGGCTCGGGTTGCGGTAGACCAGCGCGGCGCAGTCGAACGGCGCGAACAGCCACTTGTGCGGGTCGACCACGAAGGAGTCGGCCAGCTCGATCCCGTCGTAGCGGGCCCGCACGCTGGGCGCGAGCAGGCCGGCGCCGCCGTACGCCCCGTCCACGTGGAACCACAGGTCACGCTCGCGGGCGACCGCGCCGATCCCGGCCAGGTCGTCGATGATGCCCGCGTTGGTGGTGCCCGCGGTGGCGACCACGCCCACCACGTCGTCCGCGTCCGGGTCGGCGGCCAGCGCGGCGCGCAGCGCCTCGCCGGTGAGGCGGTGGTCGGTGGTCTTCACCACGAGCGCGTCCACGCCGATGATCCGCAGCGTGTTGCCGATCGAGGAGTGCGCCTGGTCGCTGACCGCGATCCGCAGGCGGTCCCGGGCGGTGGCGCCGGTGCGTCGCCGACCCATGTCCCGGGCGACCACGAGCGCGGACAGGTTGCCCGCCGAACCGCCGCTGACGAAGCAGCCACCGGCGCTCGCGGGCAGCCCGGCCAGGTCCGAGATCAGCCGCAACACCTGGTTCTCGGCGGCCACCGCGCCGGCCGCCTCCAGCCAGGAGATGCCCTGGAGGGACGCGCACGAGACGACCATGTCGAACAACAGCGCGGCCTTGGTCGGCGCGGCCGGGATGAAGGAGAGGAAGCGCGGGCTGTCGCAGGAGATCACCGCCGGCGCGAGTTGGTCGGCGTAGATCGCCAGCACGTCGCCCGGGTCGTTGCCGCCGGCGCCGATCAGGCCGTCGAGCACGCGGTCGAGCTTGTCCTTGCGCCCGGGGTGGTCCAGCGGTACCGGATCCAACGCGAGCCGCTCGCGCATGTAGTCGAAGACCAGGTCGGCGAGGGCGGGGTCGTACCGGTGCATGCGCATGTGGGGCTCGGCAATCTCTCGGCGCGTTCGGGCGAGGCACCCGCGCAGGGTTGGGTACCCGGACGGGGGACTTTTCCCGCGCGGGTGGCGTTCTCACGAAAGCCGGATGAGGGTGCCGGGTCGGTCTGCACCGGCAGTTCAAACCCTACGTACGCGTGTGCGACCGGGCCAAGAGGTCGATCTTGCGCGCCGACGCCGATCTATTGCGTCTCCACTCCCTGCCAGGCGGTTCCATTGCGCCTGACCAGCCGGGAAAGCACGACACAGCTCTTCGAGCGCACCACGAACGGCTCCGCCGCGATCCGCTCCAGGACCTGCTCGAAGTGCTGCACATCGGCGGCGAGCAGGTGGATCACCGCGTCCGCGTCGCCGGTGACGGTGCTCGCCGAGACCACCTCCGGGAACTTCGCCAACGCCTTGCCGATCTCGCTCGGCGAGGTGCGCCCGACGCAGTACAACTCGACGAACGCCTCGGTGGTCCAGCCGAGCGCGGCGGGCTCGACCGACGCGGAGAAGCCGGTGATCACACCGGTGGCCAGCAGCCGATCCACCCGCCGCTTGACGGCGGACGCGGACAATCCGACCCGGGCGCCGATCTCGGCATACGTCGAGCGCGCGTCGTCGATGAGCGCGGTGATGATCCGGTTGTCCAACGGGTCCAGCGCCATCGATCGGGTCTCCTGGGTACGGGTCGGGCGGGGTTCGGGCCGACGGGGCACAGTGACGGTAGCCCACTGCGGCTGCACCGCCCGATTCCCGCTTTCGCGGGGCGCTGCGTGCGGTCCTGTCGAGGAGTCGACGGGCGGTCGAAAATGGGAGGCGGGCGGGGAGGTTCGCGCCGTACGATGCTCCGTCCATCCGTACGATGCGCCCTCCGTCCGCCCGCCCGCCGCGGTTGCCGTCGGCGGCAGGCCGGGCGCCTGCCCACACCACGCCGGCTGCCGGGCGTCCCCGGCCGAAACCGTCCCCGCCGCGATGTCGGAAGCGGCGGCTCTGGCGTGCGGAGTCCGCTTCGTGGCGCGTACGGACGTCGCAGGAGGGAGCACCGCCGCATAGCGTGCAGTTGTCGGGGGTCCGAAGTCGGCGAAGTGAACGCGCGCCGGGCTTCGGGGAGCAACAAAGGAGACTGAACGATGCCCATCAAGGTCACAGTGATCTACCGGGACACCGCCGAGGGTGTGCGCGCACAGGCCGACGCGGTGGCCGCGGTCGCCTGGAACACCGGCGCCGACGTCCGGCTGCGCCGCCTGCCCGGCGCCCGGACCGAGAATCCGCAGCCCGAACATCCGCAGGGCGAGGACCCAAAGGCCGAGCAGCCACACACCGAGCAGGCACACGCCGATCCGAAACCCGATCCGCCCGCGACCGCGCGAGACCTGAGCTGGGCCGACGTGATCGTGCTCGGCGCCCCGGCACGAGACCGCGAGGTTTTCGCCCTGCTCCGCAGCCTCGCCGACTCCGCCACCGCCTCGGCCACCGAATCGGCCGCCCGCGAGATGCGCAACGAATGGGAACGCCGCAGCGCCCAACAGGTGTTCGCGGTCTTCGTGACCACCCCGGCCCCCGGCACCCGGCACGGCGGCCTGATCCACAGCTTCGCGATCACCTACCGGCCCGCCCCCGGCTCCCCCGACCCCGCCCCACAACGCTCGATCACCACCCTCACCCCCACCCCCGCCGACGACCCGACCCTGCTCTCCCTCGACCTGGCCCGCATCCAGACCCGCCGCTGCGTGGAACTGGCCGCCGCCCTCCGCGCGGCCCGAACCCTGCCGGTCTGACGCCGACCCGCGCCCGTGGCCCGATGTGGACCGGCTCACGTCACCCGGTGGATCCGGGGTGGTCGAGCGCTGGGTGGACCAAGGCGATCCGCCTGATCCGGGCCACCGCTTCGGGGGCGGCGGCCAGGGCGGGGAGGGCGTGCTGCCGGCCGGGGCGCCACGCCGAACCGGCGTTGACCGTCCTCTACCGCCCCGACCCGACCTGCCCGGGGTCGAAGCACCCCCGAAGCCCGGCCTCCCGGGCAACCCCGACGGATACGTCCACGCCCCATACGCGATGGTCGGGGCACGCGAACGCCCGTGCTTCGGGCGGTACTTACCGGTCAGCGGCGGCGGGTGGCCAGGATCATGCCGCCGGCGGTGGGGAGGTCTGCGGTCAGCAGGTCGGGGTGGGTGGTGAGGGTGGTGCGGACCGCGTCCAGGGCTTGGCGGTGGTCGGGGTGGGTGGCTCGGGTCGGGTCCATGTCGTCGACGAGGAGGATGCCGCCGGGGCGTAGCGCGGCGAGGGTGTCGGACAGGCCGGTCCATTTGCCGCCGGCCGCGTCGGCGAAGATCAGGTCGAAGGTGCCGAGGGTGGGCAGTAGTTCCTCGTTGTCGCCGATGCGGAAGTCGATGCCGTCCGGCCAGGGGAGCTCGGTGTTCCCGGCCGCGAGGTCGGCGTCGCGTTCGATGGTGGTGAAGGCGACGTCGCCGGGGCGGGCGAGGGCGGAGGCGATCCAGGCGGCGCCGACTCCGGCACCGGTGCCGAGTTCCAGGATGCGGCCGCCGGTGGGGACCGCGCCCGCGAGTACGGCGAGCAGGCGGCCGACTCCGGGCTCGCAGGACAACGGGAATTCGCGGATGCGAGCCGATTCCTCGGCCGCGAGCACCAACGCGGGACGGTCCGGATGGCGGTGATCCTGGTCGGGCTCGGTCATGGTCGCTTCCTCGGTGGTGAGTCGGCCGTATTCCTTGACCGCATCAGATTAGCTTCGAGGAGCGGTAGTGGGTCGTGCGAACCGGGGTCCGGCGGCGGGACGTCGGCCGAGCGTCGGGAGGCACGTCTCACAGTCGTCGGGGGCCGACACCATCCTCGGCGAGCGTGTCGCCGGGGTTGAGCAGAGCGCATGCCTTCATGGAGAGACATCCGCAGCCGATACACCCGGTGAGCTCGGTCTCGAGTCGCTCGATGGTCTGTCGACGCTGCTCCAGTCGACGCTTCCAGCCACGCGAGGCACGCTGCCACTCCTGGTGGCTGGGCGGACGGTCGAGCGGGACGTCGGCGAACGCCTCCCGGAGGTCCTGCAACGGGATGCCGATCCGTTTTGCCACCGAGATCAAGGCGACTCGGCGAAGCATGTGCCTCGGGTAGCAACGCTGGTTGCGATCGTCGCGTTCGGACGCGATCAGGCCGAGCTCTTCGTAGAACCGCAGAGCGGAGACGGCCGCCCCGGTCCTGGCGCTCACTTCGCCGATGCTCAGCCAGTCGTCCGGGCGGGCCCGGACCTCACCGGAACGGTAGCTCGTCATGTGCACCCTCCCTGTTGACCTCAAAATTACTTGAGGCCCTACGGTCGGCTGCGTCCAAACGATACGAACGGCCCGGAGAGGATGGCAGCTCGATGACTTTTGTGATCGCTTTGCCCTGTGTGGACGTCACCGACAAGGCATGCATCGACGCGTGCCCCGTCGACTGCATCTACGAGGGAGAGCGCATGCTCTACATCCACCCGGACGAGTGCATCGACTGCGGCGCCTGCGAGCCGGTGTGCCCGGTCGAAGCGATCTTCCTCGAAGACGACACCCCGCAGGAATGGCGGCACTTCAACACCGTGAACGCCGAGTTCTTTTCTGATCTCGGCAGTCCCGGCGGCAGTGCGAAGCTCGGTCCGATCGCCCGGGACCATGCGATCGTGGCGGCGCTGCCGTCCGGGGGTGCCGCCGCCTCACCCCCTTCCGATCCCGCCCCCGCAAAACGCTGAACCGGGCATCAGCGCCTTCGAGGTCGATCAGGAGTCGGTTCGGCCGCAACCCGGGATCGGCTCCGCGTACTTCGGGTGTGGGGAATCGGATGGGGATGCCGATGGCGGTTCCGTGCTCATGCGGTTCACGATCAGGCCGAAATGGGCGCACCGGGTGTAGTCCTCGCGGTCGCAGCCCAGGGCGCATTCGATGAGTGCGAGTGAAGCCTGCGCTGCTGCGATTCGGGAACGGAGTACCTCCGCCTCTTCGGAGAGGATGTTCCGTCGATTCGCGGCACCGGCCGTGGCGACCAACGAGCGGATGGTGTCGAGGGAGAGCCCTGCCTCCTTGGCGCGCAGGACGACCGTGACGCGGGCGACGTCCGCCGCGCCGTAGCGGCGGCGGTTCGCGGCGTCGCGGGCCGGGGCGAGGAGCCCCATCGTCTCCCAGTGACGCAGGACGTGCGTGGCCAGACCGAAGCGTGCGGCGAGGGCGCCGATGCTCATCGGGCCGCGCGCACTGTCGTCAGGTGTCCTGTGCTCGCTTGACTTCATGCCGACATTAAGTCCCAGGCTGTCGCTCATGACCAGGGAGACGGAACAGAAACGCCCGCCGACCGACGGCCTCGTCGCGCGACTCGACGAGGCCGATCGCCTGCCCGGCGCCGAGGAACTACGCCTTTTGTCCTACGACTTGCTCGGGGCCGGAGCCGGGGCGTGTGTGGTGGACGTGGGGTGCGGTGCCGGACGAGCTGTCGCGGAGCTGGTCGAGCGGGAGGTGCAAGCCGTGGGCGTGGACGCGAGCGCGCAGATGATCGCCGTCGCCCGCGGCCGGTGGCCCGAGGCGGAGTTCCGGATCGCGGACGCGTACGAACTGCCGCTGCGGGACGCTTCGGTGGACGGCTATCGAGCCGACAAGGTATTCCATGAACTGGCGCAACCCGAGCGGGCGTTGGCGGAGGCCCGCCGAGTTCTCCGGCCCGGCGGGCGGATCGTGCTGGTCGGCCAGGACTGGGACGCCTTCGTCATCGACTCCGACGATGCGCCCCTCACCCGCACCATCACGTGCGCCCGCGCCGACCTGATCGTCGGCCCGCGGGCGGCTCGCCGGTACCGCAACCTGCTGATGGACGCCTGCTTCCGCGACGTGACGGTCCGGGCACCCACCGGCGTGTACACCGGATCGGCCGGGTTGCCCCTGCTCACCGGACTCGCCGAGGCCGCCTGCTCCGCCGGCGCCGTCACGCGCGAGCAGGCGGACCGATGGATCGCCGACCAACGCGCGCGGGCCGAAGCCGACCGACTCTTCCTGACCGTACCGATGTTCGTGGCCGCAGCGACCGCACCGCACTGACGCGGTGGCCACCCGGTCGGGTACCGGCCGGAGCCCCACCCGACCATGCCGGCCGGACACCGGCCGCCGAGCGGCGATTGTCCGAACCCGACTTGGCACCACAGGTGTGGAACGAAGCCTCGCGCAGCGATCCGCAGGGGGTCCGGCGGCGAACACCGCGCCCCACGGCAAGACTTCGCGCGGCAGGATCCCCGCTCGGCCCGTGGGTATCGCGGTGAAACCACGCGATGGTGGGGTGTGGGAGCGCGGATTCCCGTTCGGGTGGATGCGCGCCGGCGTGATGCTTCCGTGCCCGGCTGTCGGCGGCCCGCCGGGGTCTGTTGGGTTGGTCCGGGCGCCGGCGAGCGTCCGGAACATGCGTCGCCCCCATCCGCTTCGGCGCCCGAGGGGCCACGCTCCGGGGGCGATACAGGGGGTTCGCAAGCTGTGACCGAGACACCACAGGTTTCCTCGACGGCTCACAAGCGTCGATCGACCGGGCGGGCGCACATGACCGGCGCGCCTGCCCCGTACGAGTTGTCCGATCGGCCGATCGTGGACGTACCGGCGGTCCTGGCCGCCGAGTTCGCCCGTCGTTGGCCGCGATCAGCCGACGGCATGGCCGCGGTGCATCGGTACGCGCTGTTGCCGACCGGCAAGTTGTTGCGGCCCGCGCTGGTGATGTACGCGGCGCTCGCGGTCGGCGGCGAGGTCGAACACGCGCTGCCCGCCGCCGTCGGCATGGAGTGCGCGCACACCGGCAGCCTGGTGCACGACGACATCGTCGACGCCGACGAGGAGCGGCGCGGCCGGCCCTCGGTGCACGTCGCCTACGGTCCCGAGCGCGCCATCATCGCGGGCAGCAGCCTGTACTTCGCCTGGTTCCGCGCGCTCGCCGAATGTGCGCGCCACGGCGTGCCCGGTGAGCGCATCGCCCGCGCGATGACGGCGCAGGCCGAGGGCGGATACGCGATGTGTCAGGGCGTGTTCGACGAACTCGGCCTCGCCGGAGACCTGGACTGCCCGGTCGAGGACTACCTCACGATGGCCGGCGGCAAGACCGGCGCGCTGCTGTCCACGTCCTGCCGGGTGGGCGCGATCCTGGGCGGCGGGACCGACTCGGCAGTGGAGGCGCTGGGCGCGTTCGGGCGGCACGTCGGCCTGGCCTTCCAGATCCGCGACGACCTGCTCCCCTACGACGACGCATCCGCCGCCACGATGGGCAAACCCTCCGACAGCGACGTGTGCAATCACCGTCCGACGCTGCCGGTACTGCTCGCCCACGAACGCGGCAGCAGCCGGCAGCGCGCCGAGATCCGGCACGCCCTCCTGCACGAGAACAATCCGGCGACCGCGCTCGCCCGGATGCGCGCGCTGGTGGCGGTCACCGGCGCCGGCGCCGAGGCCCGAGCCTTGGCCGACAGCTACGAACGCAGCGCCCGGGACGCGATTTCCTGGCTTCCCGTCAACCCGTACACCGAGGTGCTCAGCCGCTGGTCCCGCCGGGAACCCGGCCCGCCCGCGGCCGGTTGACCCCACCGACCCGCACCCGCCTCCGTCGACCGACGCGACGACGGAGGCGCGGTCGATCGCTCTCTGCGGTCGATCGCTCCCTGCGGTATCGGCGCTCCCGGCCCGCACATCCCGGCGGCGCCGAAGCGGGATCGCCGCCGTCCCGCTCCCGGTAGGTTGGCCGGCACGAGCGGGCACGAACCGATCCCAAAGCCTGGAACTCACCCGAGAATGGCCCGAATCGCCGCGCTGGGTGCGGCGGGGCTCGAAAGGTTGACCGACGTGACGGACGGGCCCGAAGCGACAGCACTCCCGAAGGCGACCACGACCGGCACCGCGCATCCCGATCGGCTCACCGATCGTGAAGTGGAGGTGCTGACGCTGATCGCGAACGGACTGAAGAACGCGGAGATCGCCGGCACGCTGTGCATCGGCGAGGCGACCGTGAAGACACACATCAACAACGCCTTCGCCAAGATCAACGTGCGCAATCGAGCCGACGCGGTGCGCTACGCGTATCGCATGGGGCTGTCCCGGCCCTGAGCGTACGGTTCGGAGCGTACGGTTCGCTCGGGCGCCGGGCCGGCCTCGCCGCGCCGCCCTATGCGGCCAGCGGCGCGAACACCGGTGAACCGGGGCGATCCGGGTCGTCCGCGATCGCCAACAGCGGCGAGGTGATCACGAAGTCGGCCGTCGCCCGGTTGCAGGCCACCGGGATGTCCGCCAGGACCGCGAGTCGCAACAGCGCGCGCACGTCGGGCTCGTGCGGCTGAGGGCTCAGCGGATCCCAGAAGAACACCAACAGGTCCACGGCGCCCTCGGCGATCCGCGATCCGATCTGTTGGTCGCCGCCGAGCGGGCCGCTGCGGAACCGGATGATCTCCAGGTCGAGTTCGTCGGCGAGGATGCCGCCGGTGGTCCCGGTCGCGTACAGGCGGTGCCGGGTCAGGGTCTCGCGGTGGGTCCGGGCCCAGGCGAGCATTTCCGGCTTGCACCGGTCGTGTGCCACGAGGGCGATGCCGCGCTCGCGTTCGTGCGGGTGGTTCGGGTCGAGCAGGTCGTTCGGTCGGGTCACAGGCATCTCCGGTGTGCTGGGCTTTGGCATGCCCCCAGTCTCGCCGCCGCGTGTTGCGTCGGCGTGGCCGGGACATGACGCCCACAAGAAGACGAACCGATCATGTCGCCGGTCGGCCCGACCACCCACGGCGGGCCCGGCCGGCGGCGACATCCGGCGGGCCCGTCTTGGGCATTCGGCTGCGCGCCCGGTGTCGAGCCGGCCAGGATGGGCGGGTGGGCGGACCTTCGACGAATCTTCGGCACGCCGCGCCCGACCCGCGCGAGCGCCGACCGCGACGAGTCGCCGACGCGTTGCTCCGCGCCGCGGCGGCGGCCCTGCCCGCCGCGCCGAACCCGTATCTCGTCTATCACCTTCCCGAACACCTCGCGGAGGCCGGCACGTGGGACGAGGTCGCCGCGATGCCCGAGTTGCTCGACCGGCTCGACCCCACCTCGCTCGCCGCCGCCGCGCTCGGCTCGGCACTCGACCGGGACGAGGGGCTGCCCGCGGACGTGGTCGCGGTGCTCGCCGCCGCCAACTATCTCGACGAAGTGCCGGTGGCGGACCGTGCGTTCGCGCGGCAGGCAATGCTTCGCCGGTTCGATCCGGACCCCCCGCCGCATGCCCGGCGGCCGGATTCGAGCGGTGCGGGCGACGAGTGGGAGGTGGGCTGGAGCCGGGTGCGGCCCGCGACGGTGCATCGCACCCTGACCGAACTCTCCGGGTCGATCTGCGCTCTCACCGCCCTCACGTTGCGCGACAACGGGCCGGTGCTGGCCGGGATGAACACGAGCGGCACCGTCCTGGCCTGGGACGCCGACAGCGGACGGATCATCGGCCAGGCCCCGCCCGGGAACGGACTCGCGCACGCCTTGGCGGCGTTGCCGATGCCCGGTGGTCCGGTCGTCCTCGCCTTCGTCGACGACGATGCCCGGGTGTGTCTGTGGGATCCGCGCACGGGCGACCGGCTCGCCACACCCGGTCTCGACCGGGAGAACGACATACGTCACCTGGCTCCCATCCCGTTGCCCGACGGCACCACCCTGCTCGCGGTCACCGACCGCCTGGAACGAATCCGCCTGTGGCACCCCGGCACCGGCGACCTCCTGGACCTCCGGGACACCGAGCTGCTGCCGGCCTGCACCCTCGTGAGCGTGCCGTTGACCCAGGTCGCCACGTGTCTCGTGTTCGTCACTCCCGACGGACTGGTGCGCCGTCGGATACCGGACGCCCGCACCGCGGGGTCCGCCGACCCACCCGTCACCACGGCGATCCTGCCGCTCCCGAACGGGCAGTCCACGATCGCCACGGCAAGCCTGCGCGGCCTGGTACGACTGCACAATCCGTTCCGGGGACTCGGCGGCACGCTCTACCGCCGGGCCATGGACGCGGTGAGCGTACTGGTCACCCTGCCCATCGTCGGTCGCCCACCGCTGCTGGCCGTCGGCGATCGCGACGGAACGGTGCGGCTGCTCGACCCGATCGTCGACGACTCGTTCCAGCGCCGGATGACGGGTCACACCGCGGCCGTGACGGCGATGACCGCGATCCCGCAGTCGCACGGACGCTCGGCCCTGCTCGCGACCGCTGCCGACGACGGCACCGTGCGGCTGTGGTTTCCCGAGTTGCGCCGCTTCGCCGCGGCGGGACCGACCCCCCGGGAGGCACCGACGATTCCGGGCGCGATCACGGCGATGACCGCCGCGGTCGACCGGCACGGCGCCACCCGGCTGGTCACCGCCGGCCGGACGGGGGAGATACGTGTGTGCGATCCCGAGACCGGTCGAGACCCGACCTCGCGCATTCCGATCCGGCGGGAGTCGGATCCGATCACCGTGGTGATCCCACCATCCGCCCGACATCGAGTGTTGTCCGGAGTCACCCCGAACCTGGCCGTGTGCCTCTGGGATCCGCGTACCTGCCGACCGGATCGCGGCCCCGAGCACCAACGCACCCATCGGCGCTGGGACACGCTGCCGTGGGCCCGGTACCACAACCCCACCTTCGCGTCCGCGGCAACGCTCCCTTGGAACGCCGAACACAGCATGCTCGCCATCGCCGAGGTCTCGGGCACGGTGCACCTGTGGGAACTCGATCCACCCCGGATGCTGGACGTGTCCTTCGACAGCGGCCGACCGGACATCCATGGTCTGCTCCCGATCCCACGACCGGACGGACCCGCCCGGCTGGCGATCGCCCACCGGGGGACCGCGAACCTGACCCTGTGGGATCCCGAGGACGGATCGGCCCGGACCCACCGACTCCCCGAGGAGCTGCCCGCGACGAACCTGACCGCCGTGCCCAGGCCCGGCGGCGGCACGTGGGTCGCCGTCACCGGCATCGACAACGCGGTTCGACTGTGGGACCCGGCCGACGGCCGAACCATCCCGCGGCGGCTCGACGCCCACGTGCGAACCACCGTGACCGCCGTCGAACCGCTGCCCGCCCCCGACGGCGACACCCTGCTCGCGGTGGGCGACAGCGGGGGCCGGGTCCGACTCTGGGACCCGACGTCCGGGCGGGTGGCGCACGTACTGGCGGTCGGCGTGGAGGTGCTCGCGCTCGCCGCGCTGGGTTCGGATCTGGCGATCGGTGGGCGCGCGGGACTGTGGTTCGCGCGACGGACGGGAGTGGTCGCGTCGCGCGCTTGACGACTTCGGCCGGGGCTCGGGAAAGGACGAACAACGCGGTGCAGCCTGGAATCGGGGGGAAGATGAACGACGCGGTGATCGTGCTGCCGGGAATCATGGGCAGCGAGTTGGTGGAGGTGTCCACCGGGCGCACGTTGTGGGGACTGGCCGACGCCGGTTGGTACGCCCGGGCCTGGACCACCGGCGCCTCGCTGCGGGCGCTGGCGGTGACCGACGCGGAACGCGCCGGGCGGGCGGGCCGCATCCGGGCCACCCGGCTGCTGCACGCCCCGGCCTGGGCTCCCATGCTGCGCGGCTTCGAGCCGTACACCGCGCTGGTCCAGGCGGTCCGGCGCAGCGCCGCCGATCCCAGCGCCGTGCTCGAATTCCCGTACGACTGGCGGCTGTCCGTCGAGTACAACGCGGGTCTCCTGGCGATCGCCGTCCACGAGCACCTGCGTCGTTGGCGACGCCACCCGCTGGGCGGACCGGATGCGCGACTGGTGCTGGTGGCGCACTCGATGGGCGGCCTGATCGCCCGCTACTTCGCCGAAGTGCTGAACGGTTCGGCCGAGTTGCGTGCGCTGATCACCCTGGGTACGCCGTTCTTCGGCTCGGTCAAGGCGGTCCACCTGCTCGGCACCGGCACCGGGACGCCGCTCCCGCTCCCACAGACCCGGCTGCGCCGACTGGCCACCACGCTGCCCGGGCTGTACGACCTGTTGCCGTCCTACCGCTGCGTGGACGAGGGCTCCTCGATCCGTCGGCTGACCGCCGCCGACGTCGCGAGGCTGGGTGGTGACGAGTACTTGGCCGGCGAGGCGTTGGCCCGGCGCGAGCGGTTGCTCGGCGCGGGGTCGTGGGAGACGTTGTGGCCCGCGATCGGGGTGGCGCAGCCGACCATGCAGTCCCTGCTGCTCCGCGACGGCGTGGCCGAGCCGCGCCCGGTGACCTGCCGGACCGAGCCTGACGGCCGGATCGAGCGCGTCGATCGCGGCGGCGACGAGACCGTGTACCGCGAGGCGGCGTTCCCGGCCGCGGCCAAGCCGTTCGCCTTCGTCCAGACGCACGGCGCGTTGCCCGGCACGCGCGAGGCGATCGCGCACGTCTGTGCGGTCCTCGACCATCGGGATCTGGGCCCCGAACTCGCGGCCGACGCGCAGCCGTTGGCGTTGCACGTGGCCGACTCGGTGGCGGCCGGCACGGCGCTGGACATCGTGCTCGACGGGGTGGCCGACCCGGCCGCCGTGGATGTGCGTGTGGTCGACGTGGCCACCGGCGTGATGTTGCCGCGTGCGCTGCCGATGCCTCGGGACGGCCGGCTCATGGTGCGTCAGATCCTGCCGGTGGAGGGCCTGTTCCGGGTGCTGGCGAAGGCCGGCGGGCAGTCCGCGGTCACCCAGCTGGTCCTGGCGAGCGATCCCAGCGCGCCGTTCGACCCGGCCGAGGACGCGTGAGCGAGCGGCACCCGGGGCCGGCGTTCGACGTCTTGTCGGTGCCGATCGGTCGGTACGCGCACCATCCCGAGGTGCCCGCGGTGGAGGCGGCGGCCGAAGTCGCCGACCTGCTCGCGGGCCTGGGTGGTCGACACCGTCCGTGGTTGCCGGCGGACCCGATCCGCGACACCACGGCCGTGTTGGCGCGGTTGCACGAGTGGTCCGCGCCGCAGGATCCGCGCTGTTCGGTGCTGTACTGGAGCGGACACGGCGAGGCGCTGGACGGTGGTGCGTGGCTCGCGGTGTACAACACGGATCGGCACATCCGCTCGGGTGGCATCGGCCCGGAGACGTTCGCGGATCACGTGCTCCTGGAATGGCGGCGCCGCGCGGCCGATCCGGCGGCGTGGATGCTCGTGGTGATCGAGGCGTGCGGCGCGGAGCGCTTCGCGAACCTGGTCGCGTCCCGCCTCCTGGGGCACGAGTTCACCCCCGAGCGTTGCGCGATCATCGGCGTCAGCGAAGGATCCGGGGCAAGCCACCTGGGCCGTTTCGCCACCGTGTTGGCCGCGACGATCGAGGCGTACACCGTCAACGATCCGGTGCTCAGCCTCAAGGACTTCGTCTCCGCGTTGGAGGATCGGCTCGGCGACCACGGCACCGTGCTGTCCCTCAAACCGCATCTGGCACCGCCGATCCCCCGGCCGGCCCGCCCGCTGGCCCCGGTCGCGGCGCCCTTCGACGTGTATGCCGAACTGCTGCGCTACATCGCCGAGTTGTCACCGGACGAACGTGGCCATTTCCTGCCCAAGGCACAGGGTGCCGACGGTCTGGAACAGGGTGAGCCCGCGTGGTACTTCGTCGGCCGCGAGGCCGAGCGCGCGGCCGTCGCCCGCTGGTTGCGCGAGACCGGGCACGGGCTGCTCGCGGTCACCGGCCGGGCCGGATCGGGCAAGTCGGCGTTGCTCGGGCACATCCTGGTGCACACCACCCCGCGGCTGCGCGAACTGCTGCTGCGCGGCGGTGATCTGCGGCCCGCGCCCGAGGGGGAGTTCGGTGCGCCGGGAGACGAGATCCGCTTCGACGCGGTGATCCACCTGACCGGGACGACCGTGGCCGAACTGGTGCGCCGGCTGGCCGATGCGCTGGGCCTGGGCCTGCCGGTGACCGGGATCTCGGTCGGCTCGGATGTGGAGTGGCTGCTGACGGCGCTGGCCGGTCGCGAGAACACGTGCACGATCCTGGTGGACGCGCTCGACGAGGCACAGGAGCCGGTCACCATCGCCGGTTCGGTGCTGCGTCGGATGGCCGCGCTGCCCGGGATGCGGATCGTGGTGGGAACCCGGGCCTCCACACGCGAGGCCGTCGACGCGCACACCGAGGACACCGACCTGCTCACCGCGCTGGACGCGACCGGCACGCGCGTGGTGGTGACCCGTGATCGACACTCCGTCGGCGCATACGTGGAGCAACGACTGACCGCCGCCCGCGCCCGGGGCCGGCTCGCCGTGGACGACGCCACGATCACCTCGGTGGCCCGGCTGATCCGGGACCAGGACCGCGAGTTCCTGTACGCGCGCCTGGCCGTGCACGAACTGCTCGCACAGCCGGACCTGTTCGACCCGGACCGGGCCGAGGACCTGCGCGACCTGCTCTCCCGCGATCACCGGGCGTTGTTCGCGGTCGCGGTCGCCCGGTTGCGGGCGCGGGCCCGGACCGCCTATCCCCTGCTGGAGGCGCTCGCCGTGGCGCGCGGCCGGGGGTTGCCGCGCGCGGACCGGATCTGGGCGCTCGTGGCGAGCGCGCTCGACGAGGACCGGCCGGTGCACGAGGCGGACATCGACGATCTCCTGGTCGCCGCGTCGCCGTACATCATGCTGGACGCCGAACACGCGCAGAGCGTCTACCGTCTGGCCCACCGCACCTTCGCCGAGCACTTCCCGACCGGCGCCCCCGGTTGAGGAGCCGGCCCGGTCAGCCCTTCACGGCCGGCGCCTCGGGGCGCGCGCCGGCGGCCACCACCAGGGTCGGGCCTTCGGGAAGTACGCGCAGGGTACGCACCGGCGAGCAGAAGACCGGAAGGAAGCCCAGCGCCAGGCACGCCCCGCCGACCCACATCGCGGTATGCACACCGGCGAATTGGCCGATCAGCGCGGCGGCCACCGCGCCGATCGCGGAGGCCCCGGTGAGCAGGCAGCGGAAGGTCGCGTTCATCCGGCCGAGCAGCGCGTCGGGGGTCAGGCGTTGCCGCAGGCTGACCCCGAGCACGTTGTCCACGCCCATCTTGGCGGTGGCCAGGAACCAGCCGAGTCCGGCGACCACCAGCCACGGACCACGATCGATCAGCGGGATCAGCAGCCCGGCGGGGGCCAGGCACAGTCCGGCCAGGCCCAGCGTGCGGCCGAAGCCGAGCCGGCCGGAGATCGGCCGGGCACAGCGGGCGCCGACCAGGACGCCGAGCCCACCGAGTGCCAGATAGAGCCCCAACGCTCCTGCGGGAAGGTCGAGTTCCCGGACGAATACGACCGGCAGCAGCACGTTGACCAGTTGCGACCCGAAGTTGGTCAGCGCCGCGGTGCAGGCGAGGGCCCGCAGTTCGGGGCGGCGAACCACGTGACGCAGTCCCTCGGCGATCTCGGTCCGCAGCCGGCGTCGGGCGCCGCCGGTGACGGCCGGTGCGCCGTCCGCACGGATCCGGGCGAGCCCGAGGCCGGAGGCGAGGTAGCCGACCACGGTGCACACCAGCGCCACCGGGACCGCGACCAGTTGGATCAGGAAGCCGCCCGCGCTGCGGCCGGCGATGTTGGCGCTCGCCATCAGGCTGACCATCGCGGCGTTCGCCGACACCAGCGCCTCGCGACCGACCAGGTGCGGCAGGAAACTCTGCGACCCGACGTCGAAGAACACGGTGGCGCAGCCGTTGAGCAGGACCACGGCGTACAACTGGGGCAGGGTCAGCGCGTCCAGCCACCAGGCCACCGGGATCGAGCCGATCAGCGCGGCGCGGACCAGGTCGGCGACCATCATCACCCGGCGCCGGCGCATCCGGTCCACCCAGGCGCCGGCGGGCAGGCCGATCAGCAGGAACGCGACGGTGCCGAGCGCGGCGAGGGCGCCGACCTGGCCGGGGCTCGCGTCCAGGGCCGCGACGGCGATCAGCGGGACGGCGACGTAGCCGATGTTGGTGCCCAGTTCGCTGAGCGCCGCCGCGGTGAACAGCGTGCGGAAGTCGGCGATGCGCCAGGGGGAGTGCGGTTGGCTCATCCCTGCAGCCTGCCGGGCGGTACCGACGGCACCCAATCATTTAGCCTGGACTGAATGATCGAGATCGAGTTCACCCCGGAGGACGTGGCCCGCACCCGCTTCGTGATCTCCCCGCTGTGGGAGGTGATCGCGAGCGTGCGGATCCTCAAGGGTGCCGACGAAGCGGGCATCCACCGCGCCTGGACGGATCAGGTTCGTCCTCGGTTGGCCGCCGCGAAGGTGGATCTGACGCCGCTCACCGAGCTGATCCCGGTGCCGACCCGGGCCCTCGCGGGCTTCCTGTGCCCGCCGCCGACCACGCCGTTGACCTCGCTGGACGTCGAGCTGGCCACGCTGCGCGCCACGCCGCTCGAATTGCTGCGCACCAGCTCGGAGGTCGCGCCGGAGCGGATCGCCGCGCTGCGGGCGGACCCCGAGCGCGAGTTGGGGCGGTTGGCGGAAACGATCGAGGCGTACTGGGAGTTGGCGCTCGCGCCGTACTGGCCGCGGATCCTGACCTTGCTGGAGGGCGACATCCTCTTTCGCGCCCGCCGGCTGGTCGAGGGCGGCGCACGCGGCCTGTTCAACGACCTGGATCCGCAGGTGGCGTGGGACGCGGGCATGCTCCAGATACAACACCGGTTCGCCCGCGGTCGGCGCACGCTGGACGGGCTGGGGCTGCTGCTGGTGCCGTCCGCATTCGTGTGGCCGAGGGTGTTCTCGGTGCTGGACGGCCGCTGGCAGCCCACCCTGCGCTATCCGCCGCGCGGCATCGGCACGTTGTGGGATCCGCCGCGCACGCCCACACCCGACGCACTCGCCGGTGTCCTGGGCCGCTCGCGAGCCATCCTGATCGCCGAACTCACCACCCCGGCCTCGACCACGGACCTGGCCCGCCGAACCGGCCTGACCCCGGGCGGCGTCTCCCAACACCTGTCCGCACTGCGCGCCGCGGGCCTGGTCGCCGGCCACCGAATCGGCCGCGAGGTGCTCTACGCGCGAACCCGGGCGGCGGAAACCCTGCTCGGGGCGGCCGGATCGGGGTAGGTACAAGGCCGAGCGTCGGCTGTCCGCATCGACCCGCGCCGCGCGCCGGCAACCGCGCGCTGGGCTTGGGCTGCTCCCCCGCGCCCGCCGGCCTGCACCGAACGACCGGCGCGAGGGGAGGCCGCGATCACCGGCTTCCCGACCGAGGTCGAGGCCGGGCATCGACGGTAGCCGCGCGAGTGTTCACGCCTGCGGATACGGCGCGGCCCACTCCTCCGCCGGCAGGCGCAGGGCGTTGGCCACGTAGGCGATCGTGCGGTACCAGCCCGCCAGGACCAGGATCTCCACGATCTCCCGATCCGTGAACGCCGCCCGCAGTTCGGCCCACGTCGCGTCGGTGAGGTCGGCGCCGTCGTGCAGTTCGTCGACCACCTGCACCAGGACCGCCTGCCGTCCGGTCCACGCGCCCGCGTCGTCGAAGACGGTGGCCCGAAGCCGGCCCGGAGTCAGGCCGACCCGCTCGCCGAACACCTCGGCGTGCACGCCCCATTCGTAGGAACACCCGGCCCGGGCGCACACCCGCTGCACCACGATCTCCCGCTCGACGGCCGGCAGCGTGCCGTGCGCCAGCAACCCCGAGCCGACCACGCGCATCCGCGAGGCCAGCTCCGGGTGATGCTCCAGCACCCGGAACAACGCAAGCGGCTCACGGTCGCGAGCAGGCCCCATCCAGCGGGCCAACGCCGCCTCGGTTTCAGCGGCGTAGGGCGGCGACAACGGGGTGATCCGCGACATGGACGCGCTCCTGCACTGGCCGGGACGGCCTCTGGGCCGGGGCCGAGACGACCCCGCGCATGCTTCGCTTTCAGAAGCACTATGCTGCTTTTGAAAACGAAGCGCAAGGGGCGGAACGAAGGGCGGCGCACCCGTGGACGGCGAAACCGACGAGCACGCCATCCCGCTACCGGGCGGCCCGGTCCGCGGCTCGACCACCGGGCGCGCACCGATGGCCGCGCTCGACCTGCTCGGCCGGCGCTGGATCATGCGCCTGATCTGGGAACTGAGCCGCGAGCCGGCAGGCTTCCGCGCCCTGCAACGCCGCTGCGACGACATGTCCTCCAGCGTCCTCAACACCCGCCTACGCGACCTGGTCAACGCCCGAATCGCCACCCAGGACCCCAATGGCCACTACGAACTCACCCCCATCGGCGTGCAGTTGGTCGACGCCTTGAACCCACTTCTGACCTGGTCGACCACGTGGGCCCGGGAGCTGGAGAAGAACTGAACACGTCCGGCGATGCCGACGCACGAGGAGCGGAGGAATTGCTCGACCTCGGACGCGGGTGGACTTGTGCTCGGCGGGGGAGCGGGTGGGTGCTTTTGTTGGGTTCGCCGGGGGCTTTGCGGGTGGGTCGGGTGTTTGCGGATGTTTGCGGGTGGGTCGGGTGTTTGCGGGTGGGCCGGGCCGTTTCGGCCGGCGGTCGCGTCCTGCTCGGGTCGGGCACGGGTGGCTTTGTGTTAAACGGTCGGCGTGGATTGGCGGAGATTGACCCGGTCCCACGGTCACCGGCGGTCAGGAGCCCTGGGTTCCCCGGCGAGATGTGGGTGTTGCTTGCCGGAAAGGCGCTGGCAACG
>NZ_JBHZAV010000110.1:0-31682 GCF_042754445.1 Embleya sp. NPDC059213 | reverse complement strand
CAGCGTCAGTTGTTTATAAGAGACCGTAACAGCCCCCGGCACACGCTGCGCACGCTCATCACGCCGCCCGCGGCCATCACCCCGTGCCGCATCCCGGCGGGCGGCGCGGCCCAGGCCCGCGCCGCCACCACCAGTTCGCGCTGCTCGTCGAGCGTGAGCCAGTCCGGTACGTGCCAGGCCCCGGGCGCGAGTTCGACCCGCTTCCGGGGCAGCCGGAACAGTCCCTCGTTCACCCGCGGCACCGGTTCGTCCGGGCCGAATCAGCCGAAGTCACCACGTACCGCCCGCCGATGCCCGGCCGACGCGGCGCCCGCGGGTGTTCGCTCACCCGGTCACCCACTTCGGCGCGCGCTTCTCCCGGAAGGCCGCCATGCCCTCGGTCGCGTCCGCGGAGGCGAACAACTCGGCGGAGCGCTGCGCGAGGGCCCGACCGTCCCGATCGAAGCCGGCCCGGAGCGCTCCGGTGGTGAGCTTCTTGGACTCGATCAGCCCCTGGCGCGAGCACAGTCGGAACGAGGCGACCAGCGCCGCGACCGCGTCGTCCGCGCCGGCGACGCCGTCCACCGCGCGGGTGAGCAGCCCGATCCGCTCGGCCTCGACGCCGTCGAACACGTCGCCGGTGAGGAAGTAGCGCGACACCGAGCGCGGGTCCATCCGCGGCGCCGTGGTCAGCGAGATCACCGCCGGGCTGAGCCCCAACCGCGCCTCGGTGAAGGCGAACGTGGCCTGTGCGGGCGCGATCGCCAGGTCGGCGGCCCCGACCAGACCGATGCCGCCCGCGCGCGCGTTGCCGCGCAGGTGCGCGACCACCGGCACCGGCACCTCCACCACCAGGCGCAGCAGCGCGAGCAGTTGCTCCGCGCCCTGGGCCATGCCGCCCTCGGCCGCCTCGCGCAGGTCCATGCCCGAACAGAAGGTCGGTCCGGTGTGGGTGAGCACCACCGCGCGCACCCGCTCGTCCACGCCGGCCTCGGCCAGGTGGTGCCGCAGTCGGGCGACCAGGCGGGCGGAGAGTGCGTTGCGGTTGGCGGGCGAGTCCAGGGTGATGGTCGCGATCCCGTCGTCCAGGGTCATCCGCGCCGGGTCGTCGGTCGGCGTCGGGTGTTCCGGTTCGGCGTCCAGGTTGATGCGTGCCGGCTCGGCGTCCACGGTTCTCCTCCGGGTTCGGGGCGGTCGGCGCGACGGCCGGGGGTGACCGGGTCGCGCGGGCCCAGCGCCGCGACCGGCGGGAGTTGCCGCTCGCGATACTGGTGCCGTGGCCCTAGATCCTCACATGAGCGGGTCACCTTCGATCGAACGGCGTCGCTTTCATGTTCCTTTCATGTCCAGCGCGCACATTGGCACGACACGCATAGTGCCGAGTCCACACGGAGGGTGTCCGCGTGCGACCGTGGGGCCACCCGCAGTAATCGATCCCCGGGTCCGCCGAATGAAGGAGCCGCTCGCCATGACGCCCGCCGCCGACACCGGAACGCCGCACATCCTCGTCGTGGACGACGAGCCCGCCGTACGCGAGGCGCTCGAATCCAGCCTGCGCTTCGAGGGCTACCGGGTCACCCTCGCCGACGAGGGCGTGGCCGCGCTCAGCGCGATCGCCGGCGACGCGCCGGATCTGGTCCTGTTGGACGTGTTGATGCCGCGGATGGACGGCCTCACCGCGTGCCGGCGACTGCGCGCCCGGGGCGACACGCTCCCGGTGCTGATGCTCACCGCCCGCGACGCGGTCGGCGACCGGGTCACCGGGCTGGACGCGGGCGCGGACGACTACCTGGTGAAGCCGTTCGAGCTGGACGAACTGCTGGCCCGGGTACGGGCGCTGCTGCGGCGCAGCGCGATGTCCGGCCCGACCGAGACGGCGGACGACGCGCTCGCGTTCGCCGACCTGCGGATGGACACCGCCTCGCGTGAGGTCACCCGGGCGGGCCGGCCGATCGATCTGACCCGAACGGAGTACACCCTGTTGGAACTCTTGCTCACCCACCCGCGTCAGGTGCTGACCCGGGAGCAGATCCTGCGCAACGTCTGGGGGTTCGACTTCGAGCCCGCGTCCAATTCGCTCGACGTCTACGTGATGTACCTGCGCCGCAAGACCGAGGCGGGCGGGCTCCCCCGACTGGTGCACACCGTGCGCGGCGTCGGCTACGTACTGCGTGCGGCGGAGACGCCGGCCTGATGCATCGTCACCTGCCGCTGCGCGCCCGCCTGGCGCTGCTCACCGCGCTCGCCGTCGCACTCGCCGTCGCGGCGGCGGCGGTGACCTGCTGGGTATTGACGCGCAATCAGCTCCGCGAGCAGATGGACCGGACGCTGGCCGCCACCGGGACGCCGTTCATGAACCCGCGCGGCGGGCCCAGCGCCACCATCGCCGACATCTGCGGCCGACCCGCACCGCCGTTCCAGCGTGGCCTGTTGACCTACCAGGTGGTCCGGGCCGACGGGTGGTCGTGCACACAGTTGGGCACCACGACCGACCCGGTCGCCCCGGTGCCGGTGCACGCGGCGGACAAGGAGGTCGCGGCGGCGAACGCGGCGGAGGACGACAAGGTGGTCTTCCACGACGCGACGGCCAAGGACGGCAAGCACGTCCGGGTGATGACGCAGCACGTGAGTCGGGATACGGCGGTGTCGGTGTCCCGACCGCTGGCCGAGATCGAGAGTTCGCTGGACAGCCTCGCGGTGTGGCTGGCGGTGGTGAGCGCGATCGGCATCCTGGGCGCCGCGACGCTGGGCCTGTTGGTGGCGCGGGCCGCGCTGCGGCCGGTGGACCGGCTCACCGAGGCGGCCGAGCACGTGGCCCGCACCGAGGATCTGGACATCGTGATCCCGGTCGCGGGCAAGGACGAGATCGCGCGTCTGGGCCGTTCGTTCAACGCGATGACCGCCTCGCTCAAGGCGTCCCGGCTGCGCCAACAGCGGCTGATCGCCGACGCGGGGCACGAACTGCGCACGCCGCTCACGTCGTTGCGCACCAACACCGACCTGCTGTTGCGCAGCGAGCAGAGCGGACGGCCGATCCCGAGCGCCGACAAGGAGCGCCTGCTGCACAACGTCAAGGCGCAACTGGTCGAACTCTCCGACCTGGTCGGCGACCTGCTGTTGCTGGCCCGCCCGGAGCACGTGCCCAGCACGCCGCCGAGCACGAGTGCCGGGCTGCACATCGCGATCGAACGCGCGGTCGAGCGGGCTCGGTTGCGGGCGCCGGATGCCCGGATCGAGACGGAGATCGAACCCTGGTTCGTGCGGGGCGAGCCGGCGGCGTTGGAGCGGGCGGTGGTCAACCTGCTGGACAACGCGCTCAAGTTCGGCGGTTCCGGCGCCGAGGCCACGGTGTCGGTGCGCCTGCGGGACGGCGAACTCACCGTGCGCGACCACGGGCCCGGGATCGCCGCCGCCGATGTCCCCTACGTCTTCGAGCGCTTCTGGCGCGCGCCCGCCGCCCGCGGCCTGCCCGGCTCCGGTCTGGGGCTGGCCATCGTGGCCCGCACGGTCGCCGAGGCGGGCGGCACGGTGGCCCTGGAGCCGGCCGCCGACGGGCCCGGCACGATCGCGCGGATACGGCTGCCGGGCACGCCGGGGTGAGCGCGGGCCCCGTCCGGGGGGCGCCGGGCCCTGTCCGGCGGATCCTGGTGGGGCGCGCCGCCCGGCTCCGGACGACCCGGCCCGATCCGTCAGGATCCGCCGGACGGGGCCTGACCGACCACCCGGATGCATGCGGTCGCGGTCGCCACGGCCACCGGTTTGCCGTCGGAGCCGACGAGTTCACCGGCGAGGAAGCACACCTCCCGGCCCCGTTGCACGATCCGCCCGCGTCCCAACAGCCGGCCGGGGCGGGCGGGCCGCAGGAACTGCACGTGCAGGTCGAGCGTCGGCGCGAACCGGTCCGGCGGCAACGTGGCGACCAGCGCCGGCCCGAGGGTGTCGTCGAGCATCGCGGCCAGGAAGCCGCCCTGGATCACCCCGACCGGGTTCACGAACCGCTCGTCGGCCGCGAACGCCACCTCGATGGTGCCCCGCTCCGGATCGACCTCGACCAACTCCCACCCGAGCAACAACGCCGCCGGCGGCGGCGCCACCCGCCCCGCCACCACATCCCAAAACGGCCCCTGCCGACCCTGCCCGCCGGTTCCCATGGCCGCGCTCACCGCCGCAGCCAACGCCAGGTCGTGGCCACGCAGTGCACACCGCCTCGCTGGACTGCCCCGTCGTACGCCTCGGCCACCACGATCGCGAATCCCCACTCGGCACCGGCGCGACACGCGCCCTCGGCCGGGCCGGTCCGCTTACCGATCCCGGTCACGACGTCTCGGCCCATCCCGGCTCCGCCCCCAGGACATCGGAGGGCACCGAGGTGAACTCCCGCCACGAGGAGCGCTCTTCGGTTGGTGCCCGACGACCCACCCGGGCGACTTCGTAGCCGCGGCAACGCCCGCCGTGTACGGACCGGCGGCCGGCGATCAGGCCGCACCCTCCAGGCAGCGCAGCGCCGGGTGGACGGCCCCACCCGGCAGGGCGAGCCGCCCGCTACTGCGGGACTTGAGTTCCCCGACGATCGCATGGCCGCGCGGCTCGCCGGTCTCCGACCTTGCCGCACCATGTCTTCGAGATGCCCTGTGAGCACTTCGGCCTCCCCGAACACCCACGCTACCCCGACAACACCCGCCGCCCCTGACACCACACCCGAGCACGCTGCCCCGGGAGCGAAAACCTTACGGGACGTGTCCGATGACTCCATTAGAGTTACCGGATCCTTGTTCGACTCTGTGCTGGGGGCGACTATTCATGGTTGACGCGGTACCGGACGGTGGCGGCGGAAGCTTTCAGGTCACTGTGGATCATCTGCGAAAGACTGTGGATCCGTTGATCGCAACGCTGCAGGTGGCGGATCGGATCTGGAAGGACGATGGCCAGATCGCGGCCGGGGTCGAGCGGTGCGGTTCGGATCCTGTGACGAACGGCGTGCGGCGTTTCGTCCATGAGTGGGGTCATGCCATGGGTGTGGTGGTGAAGCAGGGGTCGGCGATCGCCGCAGCACTCCAACAGGTGGTTGCCAACTACGAGTTGGCCGAGCATCAGGCGCAGCAGGGGTTCGTCCCTGTTCCGCCCGGGCCCCTCGAGCAGCTGTCACAGAACGCCGGGATCCCTCGGCAACCGAATCCGCTCGCGCCGAACCCGCCGGTTCCCCCGGCCGGCCAGACTCCGCCGGCTTCTGCCGCGCCTGCGGCGAAGTAGGGGTGGGCTCTGTGGGCAAGAACAGCATTCCCGATTGCCCGGTCGTCACGGACCTGATCCCGGGTGACGCAAGTGTCCTGGAGACGCTGGCGGATACGTTCGCCTTGTATTCGACCTCGTCGGCGGACGCGGCCGGTCGAATGCGGCCCATGGCGAAGATTGAGGAGTGGGGCGGCAAGGCTGCCGAGGGGTTCGTCGGCCAGATGGAGGATCTGCCGAAGACCCTGGACAAGGCCGTTCGGCATTTCACCGATGCGGCGAACGCGTTGCGCGGATATGCGGGTGCGTTGCGGCAGGCGCAGGCAGACGTCGCGGCGCGGGTAATCCCGGAGGCAAACGCGGCGCGCGCATGGTCGGCGCAGTGGCAGATCGACCGCGAGACCGCCCGGAACAACAACGTGGCCCCGTCGACCCCCGACAAGGACTTGGGCAAGGAACGACTCAAAGAGGCCGAGGAGGAGTTGGGCCGGATCCGGGCCCGACTCAAGGACGCTCAGGAGAGCTTCACCGAGAGCATCGACAAGGGCATCCAGGCGGCACCCAGCGGCGGTGACCCGATCACCACAGCGCTCACCAGCTTCGGGGGCGGTGCGAAGGACAGCGTGGTCGGTCTGGTGGAGACGGCCGCGATGCTGAACCCGGGCCGGCTGTACGCGGAACCCGGGGCCTACCTGACGGACCTCAAGCAGATCGCTGCCGGTTACCAACAGGCGTTCAGCGACCCCGTGGGGTTCGCGAAGGACGCGGTCAACTGGGAGGAGTGGAGCAAGAACCCGGCACGAGCCCTCGGTCTCACCGCCCCCGACCTGCTCATCTCGGTGCTGACAGGCGGCGGCAGCAAGGCGGTGACAATCGCCCGACCGGACGCCCCCGATCCGGTCGATCTGAGCAAAAAGGACCGCCCGAAGGAGACGTGTGAGTCCTGCGGGGATCCCGTCGATCCGGTCACCGGCGAGGTGTCGTTGACGCAGATCGATCTGCGATTGGCGGGTGTGCTACCACTCGTGCTCGGGCGCGATCACCGATCCTCCTACCGCCACGGCCGCCACTTCGGCGCATCGTGGGCATCGGTACTCGACCAGCATGTGGAGTTCGACCAGGAGGGGGTCGTCTTCCGGTCCGCCGACGGAGTGACCCTGCGGTATCCGATGCCCGAGCCGGACCGATTCGTACTCCCATACGGCGGCTCGCGCTGGCCACTGGCCTGGGACGGTCAGCCGGACGGAGCGGTCGTGATCGGCAAACCGAAGCTCGGTCTGGGGTTGACGTTCCGCCCAATCGCCAACACGAGGATCTTCCTCCTCGAATCCATCATCGATCGCAACGGCAACGCCATCGCAATCGAATACGACGACCACGGCACCCTCATCGGGGTCCGACACAACGGCGGCTACCAAATCGCCGTGGACACGGCAATGGGTCGGATCGTCACCCTGCGCCTGCTCGACACACATCCGGAGAGTCATCTTCCGTCTGCGGGCGACGAGTTGGTTTTGGTGCGCTATGGGTACAGTGAGCGGGGCGACCTGACGGAGGTGTTCGACTCCAGCGGTGCGGCCCAGCGCTTCACCTACGACGACGAACACCGGATGATCTCGTGGTGCGATCGCAACGGAACCGAGTATCACTACGAGTACGACTCCGCAGGTCGGTGCGTACGTGCGTGCGGGTCCGACGGATACCTGAGCGGTTCTTTCCGCTACGACGACACGTACCGGGTCACCTACTACACAAACTCCCTCGGCGACATCAGCAAGTACGCCTACAACGAGTGGTCACAGGTCGAGCGAATAGTCGACCCGATCGGCCACACCGTCGTCAAGCAGTGGGACCAATGGCACCAACTCCTCGCCGTCACGGACCGATCCGGGCACACAACCCGATACACATACGACCACCTTGGCAACGTGCTGGGCATCGAGCGCCCCGACGGCACGCAGATAACCACGGAGTATGACGGGCCTGTTTGTCTCCCCGTTCGGGTGACCGGTCCCGGGGATTCGGTTCGGTTGTATACATACTCGGCACGAGGAAATCTTCTCACTTCAACAACCTCCACCGGAAACACCACGGTCTTCGATGTCGACGAATACGGCGCCATCACATCTGCCACGAACTCACTTGGGGCCGCCACAACGATGACGCGGAACCCCGCTGGTCTGCTCACTCGGATGGTCGATCCGTCAGGTGGCGTCACGACGTACGAACGTGATGCCTGGGGCCGGGTGGTTGCCACTACCGCACCCGACGGCGCGGTAACCCGCCAAGCTTGGACTCCCGAGGGCCGACCCTGCCGGCGCGAAGGCCCGGACGGCGCACACCAGACGTGGATCTGGGACGGCGAAGGAAACCTGATCGAGCAGTGCGACGCGGTGGGAGGTATCACCCGCTTCGAGGTGGCTCACTTCGATTTACCTGCGGCCCGGATCGACCCCGATGGAGTGCGATACGAGTTTGCCTACGACACCGAGCTTCGACTGACCGAGGTCACCAACCCACACGGACAGACCTGGACGTACGAATACGACCCGGGTGGTCGCCTGATCGCCGAGACCGACTTCGACGGCCGGGAAATCACCTACCGCCACGATCCATCGGGCCGGTTGATTCTGCGCAGCAACGGCGCAGCCGAGGTCGTCTCGTACGCTCGTGACACAATGGGTCGCTTGGTCTCCCAGCGGCTCGAAGCCGATGGGCACACCACCACCTTCGCGTACGACGCCTGCGGCCGCCTGATCCAAGCGACAAACCGCGACGTGCATCTTGCCTTGAAACGCGACATGGCCGGTCGAGTCGTCGAAGAGAACAGCAACGGTCATGTGTTGGCCAACACATATGACGAAGTAGGACAGCGTACGCGTCGCGAAACCCCGAACGGCGCAATCGCCGAGTGGCGTTGGGATGCCGCTGGTCGGCCGGTCGCGCTGACCACGGCGGACGAGACGATGGTTTTTACTTACGATGAGGCGGGCCGTGAAGTCGGGCGAGCCTTCGGTTCGAGTCTCAACCTCGCCACAACCTGGGATATCGCAGGACGATTGAGAACTCAATCCCTCAGCGCCGGCTCGGAACAAAATAAACTGATCGCTACTCTGGATCCAAGCGGGGCGCCCGAGCGGATTACCCATCGCGAGTACAGCTATCGCGCGGATGGCTTCGTCACATCATTGGAGGATCAAGCGACCGGAATTCGTACTTATGATCTCGACCAGATGGGGAGGGTTACCGCAGTCCACGGCCACAACTGGTCGGAACGCTACGCATACGATGCGATCGGCAACGTCACGGATGCATTCTGGCCGGGTTCCGATAACCACGATCAAGGTGGTCGGGAGACTAAAGGGACATTGGTCCGCCGCGCCGGCCGCACCCACTATATTCACGACGATCAAGGACGCATCGCCCGTGTGACACGCAAAACCTTGTCGGGGAAAAGTAGAGTCTGGCGGTACTCGTGGGATGCCGATGACCGTCTGACCCACGTTGTGACACCGGCGGGTGAGCAGTGGAAATACACATACGACCCCCTCGGGCGTCGGGTCGAGAAACGACGGATCGTCGACGACCATGAACTCGGTGAGCGAATTTCTTTCACCTGGGACGGCAATAGACTCGCCGAGCAGTCGACGAACGCAGGTGAAGTCACCACGTGGGACTACGCGCCGGGAACCCACCGCCCGCTGACCCAAACCGATTTCAAGCACTCCACTCAGGACGAGATAGACCGACGTTTCTACGCGATCCTCACGGATTTGGTCGGCACACCCACCGAATTGGTGTCCTCGACCAGTGAGGTTTCCTGGCGCTCACGGCCGAGCTTGTGGGGAGCGTCCACCGAGGCGGCCGCAGACGTCGTTTGCCTTCTTCGATTCCCCGGTCAGTACTATGATGCCGAAACAGATTCGAGCTATAATCTGTTCCGATATTATCGACCAGAGATCGCATCCTACCAATCTGCCGACCCTTTAGGGCTTGCGGCGGCTCACAACAACCATGGCTATGTGACCAATCCGCTCACACTTCAGGACCCTCTCGGTCTCATTCACTGCGGCACGGGATCACCCGATGACGAGCCCTATTCATTCCCTATTCCCGACTGGGATCCAGGTAACGGGGACGGCGATGGATACGACACCACCCAAGACCACGAGAGGCAGAACAAACAAGCCAGGGACGCCATCGTAGTCGTGCAAGGTGAGATTGGTCGCACACTGACTCCTGCGGAAGTGGAGCGCGTGCATCATGAGATCTCCGGGAAGGGCTACGGCTATCAAGGCGTCTTGGCTGAAGTCCGGCATATGTTTGGAGGAGGGCGGCAATGAGCTTCGAACTGGAGCGGGTGAATGAGAGTCTGCAACGCGTGGTCGGTCTGACATTTCACGAGATCGGCAGGTTTGAAAGCATGGCAACCCTCGGGTTCGGAGACGAGGTCCCGTTGACGACGACGGACGGCGGACCTGCTCGAACCGGCCGCGCATATGCGTTGCATATTCAATGTCCATTCCGCTTGTTGCAAGGCAATCGGATCGTGCTTGGGTCCGAGGACCTGTATCGACGCCTACCCGAAGGTTCCCCTCCATCTGCGGACCGGGAACAGGAGTATGCGTACGACCGTGGGGCGGAAGTCGTCGAAGGTGTCCTGAGCCGCGCAAAACCACGCATCCTTTCCATCGCCGTCGCTGAAATCGGGGATCTGCGGATCGAACTGGAACAGGCGATCAGGGTCCAGGTATTTCCGGCGACTCCATCGCGTCATGAGGCGTGGCGTTTCCTGCTGCCCAGGTTCGGGCACGACGACGTCGTCTTCCCCTGGGCGCGCAAAGCGCCGTGATGGGGGCCCACTTGGTGCTTCGAGCGCGGATGGCAAACACGGCGCAGAATGGTCCCGACCGTGATCGGGTCCGCCCGGGCCCGACGATGGGACCGGGCGGAGCGCGGGTCACTCCCGGGGGAAGGCCGCCAGGTGCTCCAGTAGTAGGGCGGTCAGGGCTTGCGCGCCGTTCTCGGGGACCCAGTGGTCGACGTCGGCGAGTACCTCGAAGCGGTATGGGCCTGCGACCGAGGCGGCGGTGGCCTCGGCGGCGGTGCGTCCGAGCGCCGTGTCCCGGTCGCTCCAGACGTAGAGGGTCGGGACTTCGATCTCGCCGATGTCCCGCAGCACCTTCGGGTCGATCGCCCGGTACCAGTTCAACGCCCCGGTGAGCGCGCCCGGTTCACGCAGCACCGCGAGGTAGCGTTCGGTGATCTCGGTCGGGAGCGAGGCGAACGCCGCCCGCAGGTAGGCCGCGTCGTCCGCCAGCAGCTTCTCCTCGGCGACCCCGCGGGTGCGGAACAGGTTGATGTACGAAGACTGTTCCCGCTGCCCGCTGCTGTCGTCGCGCACCGCCGCGGCGAGTGCGGCCGGGTGCGGCGTGGACACCACGGTCAGCGTGCGCAACCGCTCCGGCCGCAACCCCGCGACCTGCCACGCGAGCGCGCCGCCCCAGTCGTGCCCGACCAGATCCACCCGGGACAGGCCCAGCGTGTCCAGTACGGCGAACACGTCGCCGACCAACTCGTCGCGGCCGTAAGCCGATTCCTGGGGCGGCCGGGCGCCTGGCGAGTAGCCGCGCTGGTCGAAGGCGATCGCCCGGTAGCCGGCCCGGGCCAGGCCCAGGAGTTGCGCCGTCCAGGAGGCGGATGTCTGTGGGAACCCGTGCAGGAACAACACCGGGCGGCCGTTCGCCAGTCCGGCAACTCGGGCGTTGAAGACCCATTCCCCGGCCGGGATCTCGACGGCCTCCACGAACGGTTGCGCGGAATCCGCGCCCACTGAGCTACCCGCCGAGGTGTTCATCCGACCTCCGAATCGCTGTGTCGCGCCGCGCCCGTCTTGCGATCGGCAGCATCGGCGTCTCGAAACGCGAGATTCGCATCCCACGGCCGTCCGCGCCAGCCCCCATCCGGCCGACTGCCGGCGCTACCCCGGTTTCCGGCCGCACATCGATTCTCATCCCGCCTTAAGAAACGCCTCAGACGGCTCCCAGGCCGTCTCGACACCGTCGCGGCATGAGCCTGACGACACCGATTCGCACGCGGATCGTGGACGTGGTGGTGCCCGTGTACAACGAGGCACACGTCCTGGCCGCGAGCGTGCATCGACTGCACGCCTATCTGCTCGGCGGATTCCCGTACGCCTTCCGCATCGTCATCGCGGACAACGCCAGCACCGACGCGACCTGGCGGGTGGCCCGCGAGCTGGCCCGCGAACTGCCGCACGTACGTGCGGTGCACCTGGACCGCAAGGGTCGCGGCCGGGCGCTGCGCAAGGTGTGGGCCGAGTCCGACGCGGACGTGGTCGCGTACATGGACGTCGACCTGTCCACCGACCTGGACGCCTTCCTGCCGCTGGTCGCGCCGTTGGTCAGCGGCCACAGCGATCTGGCCATCGGCACCCGACTGGCCCGTTCGGCGGCGGTGGTCCGCGGGCCGCGCCGCGAGGTGGTCTCGCGGTCCTACAACCTGCTGCTGCGCGGGGTGTTCGCGACGCACTTCTCGGACGCGCAGTGCGGCTTCAAGGCGGCGCGCACGGTGGTCGCGCAGGCGTTGCTGCCGCATGTGCACGACGAGGAGTGGTTCTTCGACACCGAACTGCTTTTGCTCGCCGAGCGCAACGGGTTGCGCATCCACGAGGTCCCGGTGGACTGGATCGACGACCCGGACAGTCGGGTCGACGTGTGGCACACCGCGCTGGACGATCTGCGCGGCATGGCGCGGGTGGCCAGGCGGATCGCGGCGGGAACGTTCCGGGTGTCGGTCCCGGCGCGGGTGCGCGACGCGCGGCTGCCGGCGTCCATGCGCGTGCAACTCCCGCGCTTCGCGCTGATCGGGCTGGTCAGCACGCTGGCGCACCTGCTGCTGTACGTCCTGTTGCGCGGTGACATGGGTCCGCTGGCCGCGAACGCGCTGGCCCTGACGATGACCACGATCGCGAACACCGCGGCCAACCGCCGGTTCACCTTCGGGGTACGCGGGCGGGCCGGGGTGTGGCGCCATCAGGCCCAGGGCGGCCTGGCCTTCGTGGTCGGGCTCGCGTTGAGCAGCGCGACGCTGGGCGCCCTGCACGCGGCCGTGCAGCGGCCTGCGCGGGGGGTCGAAGTGGGCGCGCTGGTCGTGGCGGGGGCGGTGGCCACCATCGTGCGATTCCTGCTGCTGCGGGTGTGGGTGTTTCGTACGGCGGGAGTCGTGGCTTCGGTGCATGCGTCGGGGTCGGGTGGTCCGGACGATCCGGGTGGGCCGGACGATCCGAGCGGCCCGGCGGATCCGGGCGGGTCGGCGGGTTCGGCCGGGTCGGCGGGCGCGACAGGCCCGGGCGCGCGGATTGCCTCGGTGACTTCGATCACGTCCAACGCCACGCGCGGTGCGGCCGGTTCGGCGGGGTCGACCGGTTCGCCGGTCTCGTCGGGCTCGATCGGCTCGGTCGGCTCGGCCGGCTCGGTCGGTTCGATCGCTCCGGTCGGTTCGATCGATTCGGCAGGTGAGGACGCATGACCGCCGTGGTGGCTCCGCTGCCCATCCCGGTACCCGGGAGCGGCGCGGCGACGCGACGGCCCTGGTACGCCCGACTGGCTCGCGGACGCGAGGCGGATGCGCCCTGGGTGCGCCCCGCGTTGCTCGCGCTGCTGATCGGGACCGGTCTGCTGTACATCTGGGGCCTGGGCGCCTCGGGCTGGGCGAACTCGTTCTATTCGGCCGCGGTTCAGGCCGGGACGCAGAGTTGGGAGGCGTTCTTCTTCGGGTCCTCGGACGCGGGCAACTCGATCACCGTCGACAAGACCCCGGCGTCGCTGTGGGTGATGGGCCTGTCCGCCCGGGTCTTCGGCGTCAACGCGTGGAGCATCCTGGTCCCGCAGGCGCTGGAGGGGGTGGCCACGGTCGGTGTGCTCTACCTGGCCGTACGGCGCCGATTCCCGGCCTGGGCCGGGCTGTTGGCCGGTGCCGTGCTGGCCCTGACCCCGGTCGCGGCGTTGATGTTCCGGTTCAACAATCCGGACGCGCTGCTGGTGCTGCTGCTGACCGTCGCCGGATACGCGGTGTTGCGCGCCCAGGAGCACGCGAGCACCCGGTGGCTGTTGCTGGCCGGTGCGTGTGTGGGCTTCGGGTTCCTGGCCAAGATGCTCCAGGCGTTCCTGATCGTGCCCGCCTTCGCGCTGGTGTACCTGGTCTGCGCGCCGGTCGGCTTCTGGCGTCGGGTACGGCAACTGCTGTGGTCCGGGCTCGCGTTGTTGGTCGCCGGCGGCTGGTGGATCGCGATCGTCGAATTGTGGCCGGAATCGTCCCGTCCCTACATCGGCGGCTCGCAACACAACTCGATCCTCGAACTGACGCTGGGTTACAACGGCCTCGGCCGGCTCAACGGCAACGAGACCGGCAGCGTGGGCGGCGGCGGCGGAGGGCCGCGCGGTGGCGGCGGCAACTGGGGTGCCACCGGGTGGGACCGGCTGTTCAACGCCGAAATGGGCGGCCAGATCTCCTGGTTGTTGCCCGCCGCGCTGATCCTGCTGGTGGTGGGTCTGTGGGCGACCCGGCGCGCGCCGCGGACCGATCCGGCCCGGGCGGCGATCGTGTTGTGGGGCGGCTGGTTGCTGACCACCGGGTTGGTCTTCAGTTACATGGCGGGCATCTTCCACGCCTACTACAACATCGCGTTGGCCCCGGCGATCGCCGCGGTGGTGGCGATGGGGGCCGCGCTGCTGTGGGAACGGCGGCACGATCCGCGCGCCGCGGCGGTCGCGGCGGTGACCGTCGCGGTGGGCGCGTGGTGGTCGTACCACCTGCTCGACCGCACGCCGGACTGGCATCCGTGGTTGCGGCACGTCGTGCTCGTCGGCGGAATCCTCGGCGCACTGGCCGTGTTCGGCGCCGCGTTCGTCGCGCTGCGTGGGCTCGCGCCGGTGGCCGCCGCGGTGTCCGTGGCGGCGCTGCTGGCGGGGCCTGCGGCGTACACGTGGGACACCGTCGCCACCGCCAAGGGCGGGTCGATCCCGAGCGCGGGCCCGGCGGGCATGGGCTTCGGGCGCGGCGGACCGGGTGGGCCCGGTGGGCCGGGCGGACCGGGCGGCTTCGGGGACGGGCAGCGCGGGGTCCAGGGCGGGCCGCCGGGGCAAGCCCCGGGCGGGCAACCCGGCCAGGGGGCCCAGCCGTTCCAGGGCGTTCCCGGGCAGAACGGGCAGACCCCCGACGGTACGGCCGGTCCGCGCGGGCAGCGAACCACTCCGGGCAACGGCGCCGTTCCGCCCGGAACGACGCCGCGCCGAGGCGGCGGCGCAGGCGGGGGCGGCATGGGCGGCCTGCTCAACGGCAGCACCCCCGGCAAGGAGGTGGTCGCCGCCCTGAAGAAGAACAGCGACGACTACACGTGGGTGGCCGCCTCGGTCGGCTCCAACAGCGCCTCGGGATATCAACTCGCCACCGGGAAGCCGGTCATGCCGATCGGCGGCTTCAACGGCAGCGACCCGTCGCCGACCCTGGCCGAGTTCCAAAAGTTGGTCAGGGATGGTCGCATCCACTACTTCATCGGCGGCGGGGCCGGTGGCGGCATGGGCGGCGGCGGAATGCGCAGCATGGGCGGCAGCAACGCCTCGCAGAGCATCTCGACCTGGGTCGAGCAGACGTTCACCGCGAGCACCGTGGGCGGGGTGACCCTGTACGACCTGACGGCACCGACCGGGAATGTTTCCGACGAATCGTCACCAACCGCCTGACGGGCTGTCAATCCACCTACGGTGAGCGGCAAACGGCGGGCCGTTTAGATCCGTAGGATCCTCCCCCGTGACGATCAAGATGCGAAAGGTCGGGGCCGGTGTGATCGGCCTGCTGACGACCTTGGCTGTCGTGGGCGGTTCCGCACCGTCCGCGATGGCCGACGAGACGAATCCGACCGGGCCACCGCCGAAAGTCGAGCTGGTCCTCGACGTGAGCGGTTCGATGAAGGCCAACGACGCCGGCGGGATGACCCGCATGGACGCCGCGAAGAAGGCCTTCAACGAGGTCGTGGACAGTGTCCCGGAGCCGGCCGACTTCGGCGTCCGGGTGCTGGGTGCCACGTACCCGGGCAACGACAAGGCCAAGGGTTGCGTGGACACCCAGCAACTGGCCCCGGTCGGCAGACCCAACAAGGTCGTGATCAAGAACGAGATCGCCAAGTTGGCGCCGACCGGCTGGACTCCGATCGCACTGTCGTTGCGCGAGGCCGCCAAGGACCTGGGCACCGGAGCCGGCAGCCGCCGAATCGTGCTGATCACCGACGGCGAGGAGACCTGCGCGCCGCCCGACCCGTGCGACGTGGCGCGCGAGTTGGCCGCGTCCGGACTCAACCTGATCGTGGACACGCTGGGCCTGGTCCCGGACGAGAACACCCGCCGTCAGCTCTCCTGCATCGCCGAGGCCACCGGCGGCACCTACACCTCGGTGCTGAACGCGGACGAGCTGTCGCAGAAGGTCCAGCAGATCGTCAAGCGCGCGGTGCGCGAGGCGGACGAGACGCCCGCGTCGGTCAAGGGCAGCCCGAACGGCTGCCAGGACGCGCCGTTGCTCGCACCCGGCGTGTACAGCGACCGCGAGGAGTTCAGCCAGCACCTCTGGTACAAGGTGCCGCTCAAGCCCAACCAGGAGTTGCGGGCCACCGCGACGGTCGGCGCGGACCGCAAGGTCGCGCGCGACTACGACGTGACGGTCACCGCGTTCAGTGAGGACGGCCGCGAACTGGTCGGCAACGCGGGTGCCGGCAACGGCCGTACCGACGTGCAGTCCGCCGGTCTGCGCTACCCGTACAAGACCGACAGCGACAACGCGAAGACGAAGACGATCTGCCTGGTCGTCACCAACGCGTTCGCCGCGCAGCCGAATGTGGCCACCAAGCCGGGCCTGCCGCTGGAGTTGACGGTGGACCTGGTCAAGGCCACCGACAGCAAGGCCGCGAACGTGCACGGCCTGGGCCGGGGTTGGGTGTTCCTCGGCGTACTCGCCGGATTCGGCCTGATCGCCGGGCTGTTGGCCGGTTGGCTGCGTCGCGCGTTCAAGGCTCTCGGAAAGGCGATGTCATGACGGGCGCGATCCGTGGAATGAAGCGGGCGTTGGCGGCGGTCGCCGCGGCGTTCGTGGGTGTGACGTTGTTCGCGGGCCCGGCGATGGCCGACCAGGACACGCCGCCGGGCACCTCGTTCCTGGGTGCGGGCACGCTCGAGCTGGGCGAGGAGGCGCGCTGGTCGGCCTCCCAAGGTGAGTACCTGTACTGGCAGTTCCCGGCCAAGGCGGGCAAGGAGATCCACGCCAAGGTGGACCTGGAGCTGGCCTCGGGCAATGCGCGCAGCGGCCCGGTGACCTACCGGATCGAGATCTACGACGGCCTGCGCCGGCGGCAGCCGTGCGTCGAGGGCAAGCAGGTCGCCACCGCGCAGAAGACCGACAACAAGATCGCCCTGACCTGCACCCCGCGCACGGTGCGCGACTGGGCCGAGCCGTGGTCCACCGACCCGCTGCCCGGGATGTACTTCGTCCGGATCGCCGCGATGGACGTGCCCGCCCTGGACACGGGCGCCGCGACCAAGGTGACCGTACGGGTGGACACCAAGGACGGCGACGACCAGGTGCCGACCTCGGACCGCAGGCTCGCCGACCCGCTGGTGCCGATCACCAAGGCCGGCTCGGTGCTCAAGAGCGGCCAGACCGCGGACACCCGGTCGGTGGCCTGGGACCAGGAAGAGGACCACTGGTACCAGTGGGACTGGATGGACGGCCCGAACGCGCGCTGGTTCTGGACCGCGATGGCGACCTTCGTCGCGGTCGTGTTCGGCATCCTGGGCTACCAGCTCACCCGTAAGAAGCGGCACTGGTTCAGCTAGGACCGGGCCGTCGACGCTCGCTCGTCGGCACCGACGAACCGCCCCGGCACGCTCGACGCCGGGGCGGTTCGCCATGATCCATATCCTGGTGTCGCCTTGACCCGATCCGACGAAGCACGGAGCTTGCCATGATCATCGAACACGCGGACATCACCGTCACGGAGGGCCGCGAGGCGGACTTCGAGGCCGCGTTCCTGCGCGGACGCGAGGTCGTCGCCAAGTCTCCCGGCTTCCGCTGGGCCCGCCTGGTCCGCCAGGTCGAGTCCCCCACCTCGTTCCTGCTGTTGATCGGCTGGGAGACCCTGGAGGCGCACACGGTCGGCTTCCGTGAATCCGACCTCTTCCCGCAGTGGCGGGCCATCGTCGGCGAGTTCTTCGCCGTCCCGCCGACGATCGTGCACTACGAGAGCGACCTGACGCCGGCCGACGAGGGCTGAGCCGCGGCGCCGACGCGGCCCCGATTTGCGCGCCGGATCGGGGTCGCGTTCCCCGACGACTCAGGCCACGAGCAGGCGCAGACCCAGCTCGGCCGCGTCGAGGTCGACCAGATCGGGGTTGCGTTCGGCCCACCGGCCCGAGGCGAGGTCGGCGCGGAGTGCGTCCACCGCGCGCTTCTCGGCCTGCGGCCCGACCCTGGTCCAGACCGATATCGCGCGGCGCACGTGTTCGTCCAGGTACGCCTCGGGTCGGCGCCAGTACGCCTCGAAGAAGCCGTCGGCACAGTCCCACGGGATGAGCACCGGCTCCATCCGAGCCCCGATCGCGCGGGCGAGCCGATCCACCGAGGGCCGACCGGTGACCAGACCGGCGACCTCGGGCAGGTAGTCGCGGGTGAGCCAGAACCGGTGCAGCCAGCCGGTGTCGGTGGCGTCGTGCGTGAACACCACCACACGACGCGCCACCCGGCGCATCTCGCGCAGCCCGGCGATCGGGTCCTGCCAGTGATGAACGGTGCTGAACGCCATCGCGGCATCGAACGACCGGTCCTCGAACGGCAGGCTCTCCGCGCCGGCGGCCACACACGGCGCCGCACCGGCGGGACGCAACGCCCGCATCACCGCGGACGGTTCCACCGCCGTGACCTCGCGGTCGGGAGGCTCGTAGGAGCCGGTGCCGGCCCCGACGTTGAGCACCGTACGCGCGTCCCCGAGCGCCTCCCAGACCCGCGCGGCGATCCGCGGCTCGGTGCGCCGCGTCGCCGGGTAGGCGGACCCGATGGTGTCGTACAACTGCTTCCCGAACCCTCTCAGTTGCTCCTCCGGCGTGGTCCTGATCCCCATCGCCCGTGCCTCCAGTTCCTTGTCGATGGCCGTCACCATGCCCGCGGCGCGGTCCCGCTGATCCAGCAGCAGGCCGCGCAGTCGGCGCAGGTGCGCGACCGCGTCGGTGGCCGGGTCGTCGACCAGATCGGCGATCTCGCGCAACCCGAAGCCCAACCGCCGGTAGGCCAGCACCTCCCGCAGTCGCTCGACGTCCGCCACGGCGTAGGCCCGATACCCGGCCGCGGTCCGCGCGGACGGCCGCACGAGGCCGATCTCGTCGTAGTGATGCAGCGTGCGGACGGTCACTTCGGCCAACTCGGCCACCCGCCCCACGGTCAGGTGCTCTTCCACACCCCCGACAATGCGCCATGACGCCACGTGAGGGTCAACCACGCCACTCCCGCCCCTGGCGCGGCTCCCGGTCGGCCAGGGACGGCCGCGCCCGGCCGGCGCCCCGCCGAGCGGCGAACTCAGCCGCGAGGCAGGTCCCAGGTCAGGGAATTGTCGGGAAGGTGGACGGTTTGTCGATCGGGCGTGATCGACAGGCGGAAGGCGTCGACGGCGGGTGAGCGCTGCACCCGCCATGCGGCCGCAGCCCGCTCGGCGAGGTCCCAGAGGCGACGAGGGCCTCCTTCGCGGACCCGCCACGACCCATCCCGCTGGGGCAACAGCGTCGCGAAGGAGCCGTCGACGTCCAGGACATGGTCCAACTGCGGGCCGTCGCCCACCAGCATCCCCACGACCAGGCCCGGCAACGTCGACGACGACGGCACGCCGAAGACGGGCCCGGTCGCGTCCCCGGGACGAACTCCGTTGTCGAGTTGGGTGACCAGAGTGACGTCCTCGTACACCCGGGCCAACGTCGCGGCATCTCCGACCACGGGAGCCCACATCGTGCCCCGCTCGGTGTCCACGCGCTCGAACCACTCGGGCGCGAACACCTCCCGGGGCACCGACTCCACAGCCACGCGCCACGCCGGCGTGCGCAGATCCCCGCGGGCGGCGAGTTCGTCGGTGAGACGACGCCGCAACAGGGCACCGTCCCGGATCGAAGAAACTCCCGGACGCGGTAAGGGCAAAATCCAGGGCTCCGTAGGACAGCCGCTGGTCGCGCATGTACCGGATGGTGGCCCGGGCCACGGGTTCGGGGAGTTCCATGACGCTGTACCGGTGACGGCCGTAGTCGCTGCGCCAGTCCACCAGGCCCGAGTCGATGCGCGCGGTGAACCGTGACTCCTTGCTACTGCGGGGACTTCCACGGTGCGTGGAGTTCGTTGTCGGGGGACTTGAACCACGGGCGTTGGCATACCGTGCCGTCGTCCGCGACGGTGACGGTCAAGCCGAAGGCGTGCGCGGGTGGTTGGCCGGCGTTCGTCCAGCGGTGGTAGGCCGCTTGGACCTCGGTCCACAGGTCTCGTGGGCCGGCTTCGTACGCGGCGGACTTGTAGCCGTCGGCGAAGGTGGCCGCTGCAATGGACGGGCCCGCTCCCATGTCGGGGGCGTACAACCACAGGGTGCCCGGTACGGGGTCCGGAACGCAGTTGGGAACGTGGAGGCCGATCACGAATTGCACGGGGTCGTAGGCTCCGCCCGTGATATCGCCGATGTCGATGTCGGGGGTGGACTCGCGCGCGTTGTCGGTCCAGTCGTCCGGGAGAGACGTCTCGGGATATCCGTGACGTTGGTCGCGGAGTTTTATGAATGAGGACGGTAGAACGAACGGCCCACACGCGCGTCCGGGTTCGGTTTTGGTAAGCCTGAGAATCTGGTCGTGAGGGGTGTAGTCGGTACCCCAGGGCATGACGATGGTGGCGCTGTCGCCGACCTGTTCGATCCAGGCTGCGGGAACGCGGCGCACGCCGGCGGTGATGTGGACGCGCTCGTACGGCGCACCAGCCGGGTGGCCGAGTGCGCCGTCGCCTGTGCAACGCACGGGTGCCACGCGCGGAACGTCAATCGCGCACCGCGAAGAATGGCGGCCAAAACGTGTCAACGCCGGCAGATACGGTGACGCAGACGAGGACGCCCCCTATACCCGGGGGCCGCCCTCCAGGTGATCTTTGGGCGACGGTCCGCCGCGCTCTATGTCAACGGAACCCATCGCTCAGGAACTGCTCCCATGCGCTGGGGGCGAACTCCTGAACAGGGCTGGCATTGAGCTTGCTGTCCTTGACGCCGATGGTCGAGTCGAGCGGTGCAACGGTGACGCAGCCGTTGCCCTCTCCCGAATGGGTGGACTTGCGCCAAGGCGCATCGGGGTGCCTGTTCTGGATCACGAAATCTCTCTCAATTTTCGGTGAAGAAGTTCGAGGGTCTTCTCCTGTGGCAACGCCTGCCTGTCCAACTCCTCGAACACTCGCAGTGTGCGTTGGATGTCGCGCTCATTGTCGCGCAGGACACTCCCGCCGACTACGTCCAGGTATACGACCGAGCTGCTGGCGTCACCAAACTCCAGAAGGTTGATGCCGCAGGGGTACATGGCCTTGAGACCGGCGCTGTTGGGCACGACGCGAATCGTGATGTTCGAGCGGTCGACCTCATCGATGAGGCGTTGCATCTGAGCCGCCATCAGCTCCGGTCCCGCACCAGCGGTCAACAAGAGCGTCGCCTCGGTGATGTAGGCGGTCAGCACGAGGGGTTCGGAACCGTCAAGACGTTCCTGCCGAAGCATTCGTACTCGCGTGTGGTCCGCGCGTTCGTCGGCACCCATGGCCAGGTAGGCGCCGTGCTGGGTCAACGCGGCGTAGTCCCGAGTCTGGAGCAGGCCAGGAATGCCGAGAGGCAAATATTCCTGGGACCGGACGGCTTCGTGCTCGATTGCGATGCGTTGGTACAAGTCCGCGCTCAGGATCGAACCGTACGCCTCGTACCACAGGTGCGGTTTTGGCAGCGCGCCCTCCGCAGGCAACAACTCGTAGAAGCGACCCTGTTGATCCTTCGGCACACCGTAAAGCTTGAGAAGAAGTTTGACGTCATCACGCGTCGGCTTGGCGTCTCCGTTCTCGAGTCGGCTCAACCGGCTGACCGAGAAGGCGCTTTGGGTCTTCTCCACGACCCACTTCAGCGATCTTCCGCGCACTCGCTTGCGTTCCGCCTTGAGCATCGCACCGAGCGTGCGTTGCCCAACGACGCTGCCGCCGGTGACCGAACCGCGTGTGCTCGCCATGACTGCCTCCCTGTGAGCGCTGCCGACGCCGTCTCATGGCTGACCGACGGCACATCCAAGTGCGTCCGGGCCGTCTTCGAACTGCCGACCTCGGCCAATCCGCACTTCCTCGCGGTGCGCCTGTGCTGTCCCGCTCCGCCGCCGGATTCCGAGGAATCGGCCCTCGCGTCGTGAGCGAGCGACCGAAGCGACCGGCATCCGAACATCCGCCCAACTACGGGTCGGTCATCGAATCCCAGTCGCCCGAACCGCCGTACCGCCGTCGCGGCATCGTGGTTCGGCTCGCCGGTGACCAGGTCGTCGTGGGCTTGCCGAGCCCACGAGCCACCTCTGAGCGGCCCACCGACTCGGCGCCCTGGGCGGCGATGGCCACGGTGGTCGTTCGAAAGCCGAGACACAGCACCATTCCTGACGACACGTCATCTCAGAGCTGAGCTGCCTGCACCACTCCCACCAGCTGCGCCGGCGCGGGCCTCCCGTCGCACATTCCACCCTGCATCGACGCGAGGCCCAACTCCCTCTCCAATGCGGCGACTTGCCGTCCCGGCGGACTCTCGCCCCACCGTGCCGCCTTCCCGCCCGGATCCGCCACCGCGCCCACCCGCTGGAGCCTTTATGTCCCGCACGCCCTCCACCGTCGGCATCCACCGCCTGTCCCCCGCCCAAGGAGTCGCGTTCACCAATGCCGGGGATGTCGCCCGCCTGTTCCTGCCGGCGCTTCGCCTCGCGGAGTCGACCCTGCTGCCCGGCTCGAACCTGGGCCGAGCCGTCTTCGAGTGGGTCGTACCGGGAGAACACGTCTCGCGCACCCTCGAACATGAATCCGGTTGCCGCGCCTGGCTGGAGACCGTGCCGCTCGCGCTCGGCGAACCGGACGCGAGGCTGCACACCTCGCCCATCGGCAGCCACACCACCGGCCCCTTGTCCCTCATCCACCCCGCGACCGGGTTCTCCGCAGTCTTCCCGGCGTACGAGGCGCCTTCCGTCGACGCCCAGGGGGTGTTCGTCAACGCAACCGGGAGACCGGTCGACACGCCACCGTTGACCCTGGGAGTCGTCACCGCCGCGCCGGACGGCATCGTCGTCACCGATCGAGGTGTGTGGCACACCCTCGTCCCCGAATACCCGCCCCTGGTGGGGTTCGGCACGAACCTGGCCGTCCACCTGGCCCACTTGGCTCCCGTACACACGGCCCTCCCGCCCGAGATGTATCGCCTGGCCGTCGCGAACTGGTGGGTCGGCGTCGTCGCCACGTTCGGCACCCGCACGTCCCAGCACTGTCCATGCGGTCGCACAACCAGGGAGCACCGCCCCTCGTGGCACGACCTCCGCATCGCGGCTGCCGCCTCGGGCCAGTGCCTTTCCGGACGTGGCCGCCCTTCGGCGGGCCGGCCCGACCCGACGCCCCGACTCCACCACCACGCCGGCCCGCCCACTCATGCGAACGCATGCCGCCGCCTCAGCGTGACAACCGCCCAAAATCCGGACAGTGTGCGACTTTTCGAACACACTGAGTGATGTGCCGTGCATCGGAAACAAGTCCCGGCACGACATCACCGAAGGGAACAACGCGCGTGACCACAGCCCTCGACCAGCAAACCCCACCGGCCGCCACCCAACGCCTCAAGGTGGTCCGACTCACGATCACCCATGCCTGCCAGGCCAGTTGCGTGCACTGCTTCAACAAGTCCGGCCCGCAGGGCACCGCCGGCAGTATGGCGCTCACCGACTGGCTGTCCGTCCTGGACCAAGGAGCCGCCCTGGGCGCGACGCAAACCCAGATCTCCGGCGGAGAAGCCACACTGAACCCGAACCTGCCCGACCTCGTCCACCACGCCCTGAAGCTCGGCATGTGGGTCGAGGTGTTCAGCAACCTCATCCACGTCCGCGAACCCCACTGGGCCACCTTCCGGCACGACGGCGTGAGCCTCGGCTTCTCCTACTACAGCGACCTCGCATCCCAGCACGAGAAGATCACCCGGCAACGCGGTTCCTACGAGCGCACCAAGGCCAACGTCCGCAAAGCCGTGGAATACCGCATCCCGCTGCGCGCCTCGATAGTCGACATCCTCGAAGGCCAACGCATCACCGAGGCCGAAGCCGAACTCCGCGCCCTGGGCGTGACGCGCATCGGAATCGACCGGCAACGCGCGATCGGCCGCGCCGCCGTCGGCGACGCCCTCGACCCAGGCCAGTTGTGCGGCCACTGCACCGACGGCCAGATCGCCATCGGCCCCGACGGGGACGTCTCCGCCTGCCCGATGTCCGCCCAGGTCGTCACCGGCAACGCACACACCCAATCCCTCGAAACCATCATCGGCGGTCAACCCTGGCGAGCGTTGGCGAAGTCCATCCCGCGACGACTCGCCGATCCCCCGTGCCAACCGAAGTCCGACTCCTGCGCGCCCAATCCCGGCGTCCGCAACGCCTGACGGCCGCACAACATCCGACGAAAGACGAAAGCAGGCCCATGGACTGGAAATCCCGTGCGGCAGCGCTGGCCGCCGACACCGTGCACGCCTCGTCGCGCTGGCACGCGCCGATCACCGAGATCCCCCGCCACGAATTCGTGCCCCGCTGGTGGCAGGCCGATCGTGACCGGTCGCGCTGGACCTTGCGCGACGGCGTCTCCGATCCGGACCGGTGGCTCGACACCGCCTACGCCAACCGCACCATCGTCACCCGCCTCGGCGCGCTGCACGCCGACCACGCCGACCCCACCGACCGCCCCACCGGCAACCCCACCTCCTCCTCGACCCTCCCCTGCCTGGTCGTCGCGATGTACCGCCAGGCGATGATCACCGACGGCGCCGAAACGTTGTGCGTGACCGGCACCGGGTACGGCACCGCGCTGCTCGCCCACCGGCTCGGCGATCGACACGTGACCAGCGTCGACGTCGACCCGTACCTCGTCGACACCGCCGCGGACCGCCTGGCGCGGGTCGGCCGTCACCCACACGTGCAGGTCTGCGACATCACCGGCCCGCTACCCGGCGCCTATGACCGCATCGTCGCCACCGTCGGCCTACCCGGCGTCCCGACGAGTTGGCTCGCCGCACTCCGGCCGGGCGGCAGGCTGGTGACCAACCTCGGCGGCACCGGCCTGGTCATCGCCGCCGACGCCACGCCCGACGGCGGCGCCCGAGGGCAAGTCACCGAGGAGCGCGCCGGGTTCATGGTCACTCGGTCCGGCCAGGACTACCCGCCCTCGCTCGACACCACGCACGCCTGGACCGACGAGGGGGACGACGTCGGCATCGGCCGATACCCGGTCGTCAGCGTGCAGGACACCTGGGGACTGATGTCGGCCTTCGCGCTGGAGGCCCCGGGCGTACACCACGCGTACCGGGTGGCCGAGAACGACATCCGCACCGCGGTCATGGTCCACGAGGACGGATCATGGGCCCGGGCCACCGGCCGCTACGGCGAACCGCCGACCCTGCACCAGTCCGGCCCGCAACGCCTGTGGACCGTCCTGGACGACATCCGCAGCCGATGGCTCTCCGACGGCGGATTGCCGGAATACGGCGCCACGGCCGTCATCGACCCGGACGGCACCCTGCACCTCTGCCGAGGCGCGTGGAAGGCGACCATCTCACCCGCCTGAACCCGAGCACGACCACACGACCACGGCCCCGGCCCCGGTCCCGCGCCCGCCCCTCAGTCCTCCCACAGCCCCGCCACCGTCAGGCCCGGGTCGATGTCGGCCAGGGCTCGGGTCGGGTCCAGGGTCGGGAGCACGCGGTGGGTCGCCGCGGCGTGGGCGTAGACCAGGAGGAGGTCCTCGGCGGTCCAGCGGACCGAGGGCCACACCGCGTCCCGGCCCGGCAGCAGCCGGGTGAGCCGGGTGTGGAATTCGTCGAGTTCGGCCGGGTTCGTGAAGGTCCGGGCCGCCTCGATCGCGTCGTGGTCGGTGCGCAGCAGCGCGTGCGCGGGCACCACCGGGACCCGCATCACCGCGTCGGGGTCGGTGTCCGCCATGCCCATGGTGTGCGCCACGCGGTAGAGCGCCGACGCCATCAGCAGCGCGACGAGCAGCCCACTGTCCTCCCGCACGCCCCCGGACGGGAAGAACCTCGCGTCCCAGAAGGGCTGTTCGGTGTGCAGATGCTCGCGCACGAGCATGCAGCCGACTCCCACGCAGCTCTGCGGCAGGGTTCTGGCAGCCATGCGGCTACGTTACGGCTCCGGTGGCGCGCCGTGGCGCAGTTCCGTTTATTTACGACATTGGTCTACTTCGGAGCATTGGGCGCCGAAGTAGCCAGCAGACGCAGCCCCGCAGGTCATCCGAGCTGGATGGACCGCTTGGACAGGCCGAACCAAAAGCCGTCGATGACCTGGTTCAGCCGGTCCAGATCCTCGTGGCCCGCGCCGAGCGAGACGAACAGCGGCGCCAAGTGCTCGGTCCGGGGGTGCGCCAGGCGCGCGGCGGGCGCCTTGTGGGTGAAGTCGAGCAGCGTGTCCACGTCACCACCCCGGAACGCCTCGTCGCCCCAGTGGTCGAATTCGCGCGACCACCCCGGCGCCGGCGCCTCCGGCCGCATGTCCAGGCCGCGCAGGTTGTGGGTGAAGAACCCGCTGCCCACGATCAGCACGCCCTCGTCCCGCAGCGGCGCGAGCCGTTGGCCGACCCGGTAGAGCCCGACCGGATCGAGCGTGGGCAGCGACATCTGCAGCACCGGCACGTCGGCGTCCGGATACATCTCCACCAGCGGCACGTACGCGCCGTGATCCAGCCCGCGCTCCGGCGCGTCCCGCACGTCCGGCCCGAGCAGCGCCCGCACCCGCGCCGCCAGCTCCGGCGCGCCCGGCGCCGGATAGGTGACCCGGTAGTAGTGCTCGGGAAAGCCGCCGAAGTCGTACACCAGCGGGATCGTGCGAGTCGCACCGAGCGCGATCGGGGCGTCCTCCCAGTGCGCGGACACCATCAGGATCGCGGTGGGCCGGGGCAGGTCGGCGGACCAGGCGGCGAGCTGGCCGGTCCACAACGCGTCGTCCGCGAGCGGCGGCGCACCGTGGCCGAGATAGAGGACGGGCATGCGCGGTACGGCGCGCGGCGACGAGACGGTGTCCATGGGCCCAGGATACCAAGTAGTTCTACGTTCAACAATTGACACGACAGGGGGATCGAGGAGTGAAACACCGCCGATCACCGTCGGGAGTAATCCACTGGCCTGCGCCCCGGGGGTGCCACTTATCCTTGACCCCGTAATGGGAACGCCAGTAGCCACATCTCAGCTCGCCGACCTCCAGGCGCGCCTGCCCCACCTGATGCTTCGGGATCAGGACCGTCTGCGCCGTCGCCTCGACCGGACCCGCAAGAGCCGCAAGGGCCCGCAGCAGGTCGCCGAGACCGAGAGCCTGATCACCGCGTTCGACGCCGCCGAGACGCGGATCGCGAACCGGCGCGCCGCCGTGCCCACGATCGGGTACCCCCAGGCCCTCCCGGTCAGCCAGAAGAAGGACGACATCCTGGCCGCGATCCGCGATCACCAGGTCGTGATCGTCGCGGGCGAGACCGGCTCCGGCAAGACCACCCAGATCCCCAAGATCTGCCTCGAACTCGGTCGCGGTGTCCAGGGACTGATCGGCCACACCCAGCCCCGCCGCATCGCCGCGCGCACGGTCGGTGACCGGATCGCCGAGGAGCTGGGCGGACAACTCGGCGACGTGGTCGGGTACAAGGTCCGCTTCAACGACCAGTCGAGCGACAACACGCTGGTCAAGCTGATGACCGACGGCATCCTGCTCGCCGAGGTGCAAAACGATCGGCTGTTGCGCCAGTACGACACGCTGATCATCGACGAGGCCCACGAGCGCAGCCTCAACATCGACTTCCTGCTCGGCTACCTCAAACAGTTGTTGCCGCGTCGGCCCGACCTCAAGGTGATCATCACCTCGGCCACGATCGACCCGGAGCGTTTCTCGCAACACTTCGACGACGCGCCGATCATCGAGGTGTCCGGCCGTACCTATCCGGTCGAGGTGCGATATCGCCCGCTCGTCGCGGAGGTCGACGAGGACGAGGACGACGACGAGCCGGCGGCCAAGCGCCGACCCGACGATCGTGATCAGGTCCAGGCGATCAGCGACGCGGTGGACGAACTGCTCGGCGAGCCGGCCGGCGACATCCTGGTCTTCCTCAGCGGCGAGCGGGAGATCCGGGACACCGCCGAGGCGCTGAACAAACGCCAGTTGCGCAACACCGAGGTGCTGCCGCTGTACGCGCGGCTGTCCGCCGCCGAACAACATCGGGTCTTCCAGCAACACTCCGGTCGCCGGATCGTGCTCGCGACCAACGTCGCGGAGACCTCGCTGACCGTGCCGGGCATCAAGTACGTGATCGACCCGGGCACCGCGCGCATCTCCCGGTACAGCCTGCGCACCAAGGTGCAGCGGTTGCCGATCGAGGCCGTCTCGCAAGCCTCCGCCAATCAGCGCAAGGGCCGCAGCGGGCGCACCTCGGACGGCATCTGCATCCGGCTGTACTCCGAGGAGGACTTCGAGTCGCGGCCCGAGTTCACCGACCCGGAGATCCTGCGCACCAACCTGGCCTCGGTCATCCTGCAGATGACCGCGCTGGGCCTGGGCGACATCGCCGCCTTCCCGTTCGTGGAGCCGCCGGATCGGCGCAACATCAAGGACGGCGTACAACTCCTCCAGGAACTGGGCGCGCTGGACCCGGACGAGGCGGACGTACGCAAGCGGCTGACCCCGGTCGGCCGCAAGTTGTCCCAGCTTCCGGTGGACCCTCGGCTGGCCCGGATGATCCTGGAGGCGGACCGCAACGGCGTGGTCCGCGAAGTGCTGATCATCGCGTCCGCGCTGTCCATCCAGGACCCGCGCGAGCGACCCGTCGAACACCAGCAGCACGCCGACCAGTTGCACGCGCGGTTCGCGGACAAGGAATCCGACTTCCTCGCATATCTCAACCTGTGGAACTACATCAAGGAACAGCGCGACGAGCTGTCCTCCAGCCGGTTCCGCAAGTTGTGCAAGAGCGAGTTCCTGCACTACCTGCGCATACGCGAATGGCAGGACCTGCACAGCCAGTTGCGCTCGGCCGCCAAGTCGCTGGGCATCGAGGCGACCGGTGAGCCGCAGGAGCCGAACACCCAGCACATCCACACCGCGATCCTCTCCGGCCTGCTCTCGCACATCGGCCTGATGGACCCGGCCAAGCGCGAGTACGGCGGCGCGCGCGGCACCCGTTTCTCGGTCTTCCCCGGCTCGGCGCTGTTCAAGAAGCCGCCGCGCTGGGTGATGGCGGCCGAACTGGTCGAGACGTCGCGGCTGTGGGCGCGGATCGCCGGCCGGATCGAGCCGGAGTGGATCGAGCCGCTGGCCGGGCACCTGGTCAAGCACACCTACAGCGAGCCGCACTGGGAACAGAAGATGGCCGCGGTGATGGCCTACGAGAAGGTCACGCTGTACGGCGTGCCGATCGTGGCCGCGCGCAAGGTCGGCTACGGCAAGGTCGATCCGGAGCTGTCCCGCGAACTGTTCATCCGGCACGCCCTGGTGGAGGGCGACTGGCGTACGCACCACAAGTTCTTCGCGGCCAACCGGCGACTGCTCGCCGACGTCGAGGAGCTCGAACACCGGGCCCGGCGCCGGGACATCATGGTCGACGACGAGACCCTGTTCGACTTCTACGACGAGCGCATCCCCGCCGACGTGGTCTCCGGACGGCACTTCGACGCGTGGTGGAAGAAGGCCCACCGCACCGAGCCGGACCTGCTGAGCTTCGAGAAGTCCATGCTGATCAACGCCAAGGCGGGCGGGATCACCGAGGAGGACTACCCGAACACGTGGGTCGAGGAGGGCCTGGAGCTCAGGCTGACCTACCAGTTCGAGCCCGGCTCGAACGCGGACGGGGTCACCGCGCACATCCCGGTCGCGGTGCTCAACCAGCTCACCGGCGACGGCTTCGACTGGCAGATCCCGGGCCTGCGCGAGGAGTTGGTGACCTCGTACATCCGCGCGCTGCCCAAGGGCATCCGCCGCGGGTTCGTGCCCGCGCCGGACTACGCCCGCGCGATCCTGGCCCGGATCCCGGCCCGCCGGGGGTCGTTGGTGGACGTGCTGGAGCGCGAGCTGAGCCGGATGGCCGGCATGCCGGTCAAGCGCGAGACGTGGGACCTGTCGAAGGTGCCCGACCACGTACGGATGACCTTCCGGGTGCTCGACGACGACCGGCGCACGCTCGCCGAGGGCAAGGACCTGGAGGCGCTCAAGCTCAAGCTGCGCGACCGCATGCGGGCGGCGGTGTCCGAGGCGGCGAGCACGCTGGACATCGAGCGCACCGGCGTGACCGCCTGGACCATCGGCGAACTGCCGCGCGTGGTCGAGCAGCGGCGCGGGCCGCTGGTGGTCAAGGCGTATCCGGCGCTGGTCGACGAGGGCGCCTCGGTGGCGGTCCGGCTGTTCGACAGCGAGTCGGAGCAGGCGCGCGCGATGCGGCTCGGGACGCGGCGCCTGGTGTTGCTGAACGTGCAGTCGCCGGTCAAGCAGATCCAGGGGCGGCTGCCCAACATGGCCAAGCTGACCCTCAGTCACAACCCGCACGGGGGCATCGATCCGCTCTTCGAGGACATCCTCGCGTGCGCGGCGGACATGCTGATCCGGGACGCGGGCGGCCCGGTGTGGGACGAGGCGGGCTTCGTCCGGCTGCGCGACCGGGTCAAGGCGGGGCTGCCGCGGCTGACCGAGGACACCGTGGTCAAGGTCGAGCGCATCCTGGGCGCGTCGCACAACGTCGCCGGGCGGCTGAAGGCGACCCGGAGTCCGGCCCTGGCGCCGGCGCTGGCCGACCTGAAGGCGCAGTACACGGCGCTGGTGCACAAGGGATTCGTGGCCGGGGCGGGTTGGCGGCGGCTGCCGGACGTACATCGCTATCTCCAGGCGATGGAGCGCCGGCTGCAACGCCTGGAGGCGGACCCGGTGCGGGACCGCGAGCGCATGCTGAAGGTCCATCAGATCCAGGCTGCCTACCGGGATTTGATGGACCGTCAGACCAAGGGTGCGCCGATTCCGGCCGAGGTGGCGGCGGTGCGTTGGCAGATCGAGGAACTGCGGGTGAGCTACTTCGCCCAGTCCCTGGGCACGCCGCAGCCGGTGTCGGACAAGCGGATCCTGAAGACGATCGAGGAACTGGGCCAGTAGCGGAGCGGCGCGAAATCGGGCGCCGCCCGCCCGCGTTCAGACCAGGTCGTTCTTGAACAGGTCGTGGTCGGTCAGCAACTTCTCCAGGCGCGCCTGGTCGACCCGATTGACCACGGCCTCGCTCTCCTGACGGTCACGGACGACCTTGGCGACGGTGATGCTGGACGTCACGACGTAGAGCACGCCGAGCCCGAGGAAGGCGCGGATCCAGCGGTCCACCGGGAGGTAGACGATCCCGATCATGACCGCGCTCACGGACACGCCGAAGGACAGCGCGGCCTGGACGAAGAAGCCATGGGTGTTGTTGGTGCGCAGCGGCGATGTCATGGCAACAGTGTTGGGCCGGATGGGTGTTGTGCACATGAGTAGATGTACTCATCCGGGCCCGGCCCCCGGTTCGAATCCGGGGGCCGGGCCGTACGGATCACGTCGGCCGCGAAGGTGTGCCTCGGTCGGCGTCAGGCGGCTCGCCAACGCGCCCGGATGTCGCCCGCCTTGTTCGAGCAGATCATCGCCGTGCCCTTGACCGTGGTGCCGCGAGCGCCGACCGGCGCGCAGAACGCGCCGGGATGGACCGAACCGGCCTGCCCGGAATCAGGCTTCGCCGGAGGATCCTTCTTCGGCGGGTCCGGCTTGGGCGGATCCATCTTCGGCGGATCCTGTCGGCGCGGATCCTGCTTGGGTGGATCGACTGCGGCCGGGTCCTGTTTCGGCGGTTCCTCGGCCTTCGGCGGCGCGGCGGCCGGCGGCGAGGTCGGCGGCGCGGACGAGGACTGCGTGGCGGTCGGCGGCGCGCTGGTCGACGGGGCCGTGACAGGCGAGTTGGCAATCCGATCATGTGATCGAATCGAGATGCATGGCCAACCGGGTTGTCCGGTCCTGGCCGAAAAATGCCGCGGGGGCCCCCCCGGGGGGGGGGGGCCGGCCGGCGCGAGTCGCGAGTGTGGGGAGTTGGCGGCGTGGGGTCGCGAGCGTAGT
>NZ_JBHZAV010000109.1:0-32053 GCF_042754445.1 Embleya sp. NPDC059213 | reverse complement strand
TGACGACGCATTTCTTTTTTTTTGGTTGTTGGGGGGTATGTTTTTTTTTTTTAAGAGCCGGCCCCGGGGGGGCGGTCCAGCGCCTGCAGGCGCTGGACGGCCGCGCGCCGACGTTTGATTTCGCTCTCCTCCGCCGCCAAGGTCTCCTCCAGCCTGCTCAGGATCTCCTCGATGTCCCGGGCTTCGTCGAACGCGGTCCGCATGGCGTCCAGGCTGATGCCGACCGCTGCCATCCTGCGGATCCACAGCAGGCGGATCATGTCGTCGTAGCCGTAGCGGCGGCGGCCGTCCCCGCCTCGCTCCGGCTCCGGCAGCAGGCCGATCTCGTGGTAGTGGCGGATGGCACGTGGGGTGGTCCCGGCGAACGCGGCCGCGTCACCGATCCTGACCCGGCGGGGAGGCGTGATGGAGGGGTACATCGGACAGAGCCTTTCGTGCCGTGGAGCCTCGACCACACCACATGCCGCTACGGCAGGTGCAAACAACACCATCCGGGTTCCACCGGGGCCGGGCCCCGGCCGCCACCGGGACCGGGACCGGGACCGGGACCGACCAAGAACGACGAAACATCCGGCAACACGGAGTGACCGCCACCGGTTTCACCGCCGTGGCCGTATGCCGACCGCGCCGTTATCCGCGCGGTCCCACGTCGCCCGGCGGCTCGTCCGGCCCGTCTTCGACCAGGTCGTCCCACAGGCCCAGGGTGCGCAACACCCCCACCCCGCGCGGCCCGGAGGCGGCGAGACCGGCGGCGATCGACTTCCGCAACTGATTCCGCTCGAAGTCGTCGGCACTGCCGAGCAGGGCCAACAATTCCGTACTCAACGTGAGATCCGTGCTTTCGGACACGCCCGCGCCATGGTGCTCCAAATGATCCACGACCGCCTTGATCTGATCGGGAAATCTGGTCAGCCAGTAGGCGACCAACGCCTCCGGCCCCTCACGAATCAGCCCGCGGTGAAAATCCAGCCGCACCCGGGTGAGCCGCTGTTGCTCCTTTTCCAGGGGCACCGCCCAGCGAGCCTGTTCCAGCGCGGCCCGGACACCGTCCGGAATCTCCTCGGCCCGCAGAAACGCACCCACCGGTCGATAGCTGAGCCCGTATTCCGCCAGCGCCGCCGGATGAGCCAGCGCAATGTCGAGTTCGTCCTGGCGTCGCCCCTCGTCGGCGCCCTGCACCATGGCCAGTGCTTTGCGAATGCGATTCTCCACATCGCGAACGACGAAGGAGACCGCATCGACCGGGCGGCGCAGCGCGACCATCCTGGCGTCGTGCACCCACCAGTGCAGTTGTACCTGCACGCGACACGCGCGCTCCCCGCCCGATCCGGCGCGCAGTTCGAAGTCGCGGATATCAGCAAACTCGCGCGTGGCCACCCACCACAACTCGCTTGCCCCGCGCACCTCCGCAAGGGTCGGCACCGCGTTCGCGCTCGACGGGACCACCAGTACCTCATCGGCGCGCAGCCCGAGGCGATGGCGAAGCCAGGTCAGGCCACGCGCGCCGGTGGCAGGCCGGACCAGGGAAAACCGGTTGTCGATCATGTGGCTGCTCCCCCGCTCGTTTGTACCGGCGGCTCCTCGAACGCGTTGATGGCGGGTTCGAGGACCCCGATATCGATCACCTCGCCGTTCGGCAGGCCCTCGTAGGCCAACCGAGTCAGGTCGTACGCGAGGCGTTCCAGTCCGTAACCGCGCCCGGGACGAAACAGCAGCGCGAAAGTCTCCCGTAGGGTCGTGGCGCGTTCCCGGTCACCGCGGATGTTGCCGAGCAGTGTGCCGAACATCCGGGCCACCACGGCGTATCCGTGCCGATCGCGGACCGCGAGCCGGATCACGGCAAGGAACCGCTCGTCGGTCAGCAGTTCGCCGTCGCCGTCCGCACCGACCAGCGCTGCCGCCACCTCCGCAGCGGCCGCGCTCTCCTCCCAGTCCTCCACTCGTTCCAGCACCGACTCCGCGCGCATGCCGTCCCGGCACAGCGCCACAAGCCCCTCCCGGGCCGCCGCCGCAACCGAGCCGTCCCCTGTGCGAGCAAGGCGGAGCAGGTCTGTCAGGGTGCGACCGGGGTACACCGACGCCAGCCCCGGATACGCCAGGGCCGCCATCAGCCGCAGCCCCGAGCGGGTGCTGTCCCGGCTCCAACTCGCCAGCAAATGCCGCACTTGGGTGGCTACGACCGCATCCTGCGCCGCCGCCTGCAACGCAGGCACCACCATCGCCCGCTTGGCGTCGTTCTCCCGGGCCCAGCGCAACACCGGCGCCAGCGGCCGGTGCCCCCGACCGGTGGCAATGAAGTCTCCGGCCGCCCGGGCCGCGACCCGGTATACGTCCGGCGGGTACCTCGGGGTCGTGGCCAGCCAGTCCACGAGCGGGTCGCGCAGGTCCGGATACACGTCCCAGACGTGCGCCCGCACCGATGCCGCCCAGTGCGGTCGGTTGAAGCCGACCACGTCAAGCCGGTAGCGGGCACCGCCTCGGGTCGCATCGGCGGCGACCGCCGTCGCATGGATCGACTTCAACCGGCTTGCGCGTGCCTGGGGCGGCCAGCCATCGGCCGGTTCGCCGCCCGCGGTCGGCAGATGCTCGGCCAACGTCTCACGCAGCGCGGCCGCCCGCTCGGTGACGATGCCGTAGTCCTGCCCCTCGTAGACCGCCGCAGCAATCATCAGGGCCCAGTCCGCGCGTGCGGAGTTGGCCCGCAACCAATCGTCCACGGCAGCGTGGTCGCGGTCGCGCAGCGCGTTGAGCACCTCGGTCCTGGTGAACCTGCCATCGGCCAGATCGGCCAGGTCGCCGGCGATGGTGGCCGCCCGATCCGGCCGGCCGCCATCGGCGCGCACCAGTTCGGCGATGTCCTCGTCCACCAGATCCAGGTGCCGGCGCTCCCAATCCTGTCCCAGGTGGTAGGCGAGATGACTATGCAACACCTGGAGGGGATCCGGCCGTTCGCACGGCACGTGCCACGGCCCCCAGAGCGCGAGCAGCGGTGCGGTGGCGACTGCCGTCACCACCAGCACGCTGTCACGCTCGGCCAGGCGTCGACGCAACATTTCAAGGTCATTGCGGGAGTAGCCGGCCAGCAGGTCCGCAGCGGCCGAGTCGATCACATAGCCCCGGCCGCGCTGGATGCGGCGGGTCATCAGGTCCTCTTCGGGATCGAGCGCGATCACCTTTTCGACGTACTGATCCTGCATCAGATGCAGAGCCAGCGTGCGCTTCCCCGACTCCGCCTCGCCGGTCAGCAGGATCAGATGGCGCGCCATCATGCTTCGGGCCCGCAGATATCCCTTCGGCGGCACGAACGTGCGGCAGACGAGATCGCTCTCCTCCTTCCAGATCGGGCCCTCCCGCGCCTGGCGAGGCCGGTTCCCGGTGCCGGGGCCGGTCACGGCGTTCATGTCCCCGAACATCCGCGAGCCGAATACGTGGTTCCCCGTGGTGCCATTGAAGTTGACGATCACCGTCGTGGCCGCGTCCAGCGACGCGAACTCCTCGTCCTGCCAAGCCTGGTCGAGCTGTTCCGGATCAAGCGACCGCCGGCTCGACGGGACTTCCTCGACATCCTCACCTGTGGGATGGGCATCGGCCGAGGCGACCGGGTCGAGCGGCCGCTCGTCGGAGACGGTCACCTCAGACGCCCCGCGCCGGGCCGCCGAAGTGCGGCTCGTCCTCCGGGTCCGGGTAGTGGGCCCGGCCGTCGGTGCCGAAGTTCATGTCCCCGTGGTTGGTCCCACCCACGATGTTGTTGCCATGCAGATTGCCACCGATATGGAACTGCTGCCCGCCTGCTGCGGATTCCGGGTGCGTCGAGGTCGAGACGCGTCGTGCGGGGTCGCCCGCCGGGCCCGGACGTGCGGGTTCGACCGGCGGCGCCGGGTCCAGAGTCGGCGGCAGATCGTTCGCGGGAGCGTGCACCCAGGCGAGTTGCCGGGTGTCCTTGACGTGCGACTCGACCCGACGAAACCATCCCGGTTCGACCGCCTCCGTATATCCGCCCAACACGGCGGTGCGGTACACGATGTCCGAGACGATCGCGGCGACATGGCCCTTGGTGGACCGCAGCGCGGCGCGCACGAACGCGTCGTCGAGAAGCCGACACAGCTCGTTCTTGGCCGCCCCCGAGCCGTCGGAAACATGAATCGGGCCCACGTGCACGGCGGCTCGCATCCGGAGCGGCGGACCTTCGTGCAGGCGTGCCCGGGTACGCAGTCGACGGTCCAACCAGTAGACGGCATCGACCAGTTGATGTGTACGGTCGTCGGCCATCGTCAGGATCAGACCGTCGCCCGTATCGTCGACGTGCGCCACCTGCTTGTCCCAGTCCAGGCCGGCCTGCGCGAACGCCTCCGGGACCACCGCGCCGATGGCCTCGCGTACCTTCGGCAACAGCACGTCCTGGTTGTGCGTGAACTTCTCGGCGTCCACGGCGAACAACGCCCGGATCGACGGCATATCGGACACGGATTCCCCCTTCGGTGAGCGTGGTCACCACGCTGGGTTCGACGGGTCCACCGTGCCGCAGCCCCGGGGTGCGGCGCCGCGTACTTTTACCCTCCGCTCAGGATTCGCCGGCCCGACCCGCTGCGAGGCGGGCCAATAGTTCGGCATCTTCGATGACGAATCGGCGCGCGGTATCGACGGAGACCGCGCCCATCTCACGTAGCCGGGCGAAGGACTTGACCGCCGACTCGCGGCCGGCCGCGACCGAGGCCCCGAGTTCGGGCATGGTGACCCGGATCGCCACCCGTCGACGGCCGTCGCCGACCTCCTCACCACACTGCTCGGAAAGCGTGAGCAGGCGCTCGGCCATCCGCTCCAGCACACTCCTGGCGCGGTAGTTCAGCCGCTGTGCGTCGGCCTGCCGCAGCCGTCGGGTCATCACCATCAGCAGGCTGATCGCCACTTTGGGCTGCCGATTGAGGAAGCGCAGGAACTGATCCGTGGTCAACGACCACGCACGCACGTCACCGATCGCAATCACGGTGGCCGAATGCGGGCCACCGTCCAGCGCGGCGATCTCGCCGAACACTTCGCCGGGGTGGCGATAGGCGAGCACCACCTCCCGGCCGTCCTCCGCCGTACTGACCACCTTCACCCGCCCGGCCGTCAGGAGCAGCGCCTCGGCAGCCGGCTCACCCTCACGCATCAGCCGATCGCCGTCCGCGTACCGTCGGGGCCGGCCGGTCCGCCGCCACTCGGCCACCTCTTCAGCGCTCAACCGCTCGTCGTACGTCCGCATTGCCACCCTGGCCCCCGTTCGCCGCCGACCTCCCACCCTGCCGGAGCAGGTCCCGCCCGTCCGGCGATCCCGGGATCCGGTGTCGAGAGCGTCCTCGGCATTAGGCTCGCGGGCATGGTGATCAGCATCGATCCGGCCTCCGCCGTCGCGCCGTTCGAGCAGATTCGGGTCCAGGTGGCCGAGCAGGCCCGGGGCGGGGCGCTGCCGGTCGGCACTCGGCTGCCCACCGTACGCGGTCTGGCGGGCGAACTCGGCCTCGCGCCCAACACCGTCGCCCGCGCCTATCGCGAGTTGGAGGCGGACGGCGTGATCGAGACCCGGGGTCGCTCGGGCAGCTTCGTGGCCGCCGTCGGCGACACCGCGCAGCGGGCCGCGAGCGAGGCCGCCCTGGACTACGCGCACCGCGCCCGCCGACTCGGACTGACCCGCGACGCGGCGATCGCCGCGGTGCTCGCCGCGTTCGACGCGGTCTACGACGACTAGGCCACGGGCCGGCGGACAGGGCCCAGGCCGGGACTTCGATCCCGCGCCGGGCGGCACAACGGTCCGGCGGGGCCGGAAACCACTATTCGAAAACCTCTGTACGGACGGCCCGGGGCACCGGATCATCGAAATCATGTCGATGCCTCGCCAGACGCCCCGCCCATCGGATGGGGCGCCGAATTCAGCCGGTGACGACCCCTCAACGCTGTTGCCCTTCGTTTTCGGCCTCGATGACGCGGACACCCCGTACGACGCCGTGGACGGACTCGCCCTCGCCGCCTTCCTGACCGGCGCTCAGCCGTGGGCCAGGACCACCCGACTGGACCGGGTCAAACCCGGCGCCCGACTCGTGCCGCGCGGCGCCAAGGTGGTGCGCGCCGTCGAAGAGGACGACCGCTCCTCCCAATTGGCCGTCGGCGACGGCTGGACCCTGCGCTCGGTCCGCTGGCGCAGCGGCGGCGGCGAGGTGACCGTGACCGCCGTCGACGAGAAGATCGGCCGCGCGGTGCTGAAGAAGGCGGTCAAGGGCGCCGCGGCCGATCCGCCGCCCAAGGACGAGGCCGTCGCGATGGGCTTTTGGTACTTCTCCGCCCGGCGCGGCCCGTACCGCACCACCCGGGCGATCACCGCCGCGCCGTGGGCGGACATCCGCTGCAACTACACCGCGCCCACCGCCGGCGCGTTCGACCGGCTGATGAAGGTCACTCCGGACGACGTGTCCGGGCGGCTGATCCTGCTGCACGGCCCGCCCGGCACCGGCAAGACCACGGCGCTGCGCGCGCTGGCCCGCTCGTGGCAGGACTGGTGCCGGATGGACTGCGTCCTGGACCCGGAGGCGCTGTTCGGCGACACCGGCTATCTGATGGACGTCGCGATCGGACGCGGCGACGAGGACGAGGAGTCGCACGACAAGTCCAAGACGCAGCGGTGGCGACTGCTGGTCCTGGAGGACTGCGACGAACTGATCCGGGGCGAGGCCAAACGCTCGGCCGGTCAGGCGTTGTCCCGGCTGTTGAACCTGACCGACGGACTGCTCGGGCAGGGCCGCAACGTGATGGTCGCGATCACCACCAACGAAAGCCTCGGCCGGCTGCATCCGGCGGTGGTCCGCCCGGGCCGCTGCCTGGCCCAGATCGACGTGGGTCCGCTGGACTTCGCCGAGGCCCGCGAGTGGCTCGGCACCGCCGACGGCATCGGCACCCACGCCACGCTCGCCGAGTTGTACGCACTGCGCAACGGCGCGGCGCCGGTGGAGGTCGAACGACCGGCGCACGGCGGCGAGGGGTTGTACCTGTAGCGCGCTTGGCCTTCGTCGAAGGCACCCGCCCGCTCCCGATCGGAGTCGACGGCTCGTCGCACCGTCGACTCCGATGCCGGACGCGGCCCGGACCGGGACCTAGACGGCGAGGTCCACCACGACCGGCGCGTGGTCGCTGGTGCCCTTGCCCTTGCGGGCCTCGCGGTCCACGTATGCGTCGGTGACCGCGGCCTGGAACGACGCGTTGCCGTAGACCAGGTCGATCCGCATGCCCTTGTTCTTCGGGAAGCCCAGTTCGCGGTAGTCCCAGTAGGTGAACGGCACGTCGTACTTGAGCGCCCTCGGCATCACCTCGCGCAACCCCACGCCCTCCAGCGCACCGATCGCGTCCCGCTCGGCCTGCGTCACGTGCGTGGAGTTCTCGCCGAACAGCGAGATGTCCCACACGTCCCGGTCGGTGGGCGCGACGTTGAAGTCGCCGAGCACCGCGAAGGGCAGCGGGCCCGCGGCGTCGGCGGCGACCGCGGTCCGCAGTGCGGCCAGCCACTCCAGCTTGTAGGCGTAGTGCGGGTTGTCCACCTCGCGGCCGTTGGGCACGTATACCGACCGCACGCGCACCCCGCCGCAGGTCGCGGACACCGACCGGGCCTCGTGCGGACCGTCGACCTCCGGGAAGCCCGGCCCCGACTCCAGACCGACGGTGACGTCCGCCAGGCCGACCTTGGACAACACCGCGACGCCGTTCCAGCGCCCGCCGGCGTTGACCGCCGACGCGTAGCCGAGCTCCTCCAGCTCCTTGGTCGGGTATGCCTCGGGCGTGGACTTGAGTTCCTGCAGACACACCACGTCGGGCGCGGCCCGCTCCAGCCACTCGACGAGCTTGGGCAGCCGGGCCCCGATCGAGTTGATGTTCCAGGTGGCGACCCTCATGCGAACCTTCCAGAGCGGACGACGGCGTTCGGGCCCGCCGGATCGACCGGACGGGCCTGCGGGCCATTCTCCCTCGCCGGGGTGACACCGCCGGTGCGCCGAGGGCGTGGCGGATGCGGTAGTCATGGGGCATGGACACCACTCCCCCGGCCCGCACGGACGCCACTCCCCCGCCCGGTTCCGATCTCGCCGACCTGACCGCCGCGGTTGTCGCCTTCTCCGCCGAGCGGCACTGGCAGCCCTTCCACACCCCGAAGAACCTGGTGATGGCGCTGAGCGTGGAGGCGGCGGAGTTGGTGGAGATCTTCCAGTGGCTGACCCCGGAGCAGGCCGCGGACGTGATGTCGGACCCGGAGCGCGGCGAGCACGTCCGGGAGGAGATCGCGGACGTGCTGGCCTATCTGCTCGGGCTGGCGAACCGGCTCGGCATAGATCCGGCGCAGGCGCTGCGGGACAAGATGGTCAAGAACGCGATCAAGTACCCGCCGGGCGCCCCGGGCCTGTAGGGCCGCCTCCCAGCCTAGGGTCGGCGCAGCCGGATCCAGCGCCGGGCGCGGGTGATCCCGTGCGCGGCGCGGGGTGTGCGCTCGTCCGGCTTCGCGCCGGCCACGAGTCGGGTCTGGGTGCGTGGCGCGTCGGGTTCGTACGGCAGCGCGCCGAGATCGCCGGGCAGGCCGTCGACCGCGGACCGGGGGCCGTCGAGCGGGTCGGACGTACCTGCTCGCTGCTCCGGGATCCGGCCGATCCGCGGGACTGCGGCAACCTCGTCGACGTCGCCGGATGGCATTTGCGTCTCCGGCGTTTGGGTCTCCGGTGTTTCGGTCTCAGGCATCGCGTACTCCCCCCGAGCATGCGTCCACGGCGCGGCGGTCCCCTCGCACCTCGGCCGGCGTGCCCTCCGCAACCACGCGGCCGGATTCCAACACGGTGACCCGATCGCACAACGCGTCCACGAAGTCGATCTTGTGGTCCACCACCAACAACCCCACGCCGTCCGCCGCGACCCCGCGCAGGAGCAGCAGCAGGGCGTGCGTCTCACGTGCGTTCAACCCGGCGCTCGGCTCGTCCAGGATCAGCACCCGGGGCACCGCCACCATCCCGCGTGCGATGTCCAGCAGCCGCCGTTCGCCATAGGTCAGTACGTCCGAGGCGCGCTCTCGCCGGCCTCGCGCGCCGGCCCGATCCGGTGTGATCCGGGCGCCGAATTGCCGCTCGTGCTCGACCCGCGCGAGCAGCGGCCGGGACAGCCAGGCCGCGAGCAGCCCGCGATGGCGGATGTCCGAGCCGGCGAGCACGACGTTGTCCGCCCCGGAGAGCGCGCGCACCGGTTGCGGCGTCTGGAACATCCGGACCAGGCCGGCCCGGCGCGAGCGTTCGGGGCTGCCCAGGCGAACCGGCAGCCCGGACACGAACAGCTCGCCGGTGGCCGGCACGACTCCGGTGATCGCGTTCAACAGGGTGGTCTTGCCGCTGCCGTGCGGCCCGATCACGCCGACCGCCTCGCCGCGCTCGACGCGCAGGCACACGTCGTCCACGGCGCGCGCACCGGCGAAGTCCACCCGCAGGTGCCGGGCCCGCAGGACGGGTTGGCGGACCTGATCGGAGGCGGTGGCCGGAATCGGTTCGGGTCCGGACGCGTACAGCCGCGCCGGGTCAGGCATGGTCGCCCTCCTTCGCAGGACCCGGCTCGCGCACGTACGCGACGGCCGCTCGCGCACGCGTGGCCGGGCCGCTCGAACCCGCGGGTGTCGCTTCCCCGAGCGAACCCGCGTGCGCCGCGGCGCTCACAGCCGCGGCGCCTGGTGCATCGGGCCGCCGACCGCGCGGCCGTTCGGGCCCCGAGCCGGGGCGCGCATGCGGGCGCGCCCCGGCCTCGGACCCTTCCCCCGGGCGGCGCGCGAGGCCGGACGCCATACCTGACCAGGCGTCACCCCCCGCCCGCGCGCCACCCGTATCGGGGGCCGTACCGGAAGCCGGATCGACGGTCGAACAGGGCTCCCCCGCCCCGTCCGACCGCGACCCGGATGTATCCCGGACGGCCCCCGCGCCCCGGACGGACGCCGACTCCCCTCCTGACCCGGCGTCACCTCCCGGCCACGACAAAGTTTTTGTACCGGTTTGCTCGATCTCGTCCCGCCACGATCCGATCGGCCGGGCCGGGAACGGCCCGTGCGGGCGCACCACGAACCCGGGAATCGGGACCGGGCGCGACGACACACCCGCGTGGTCACGCAACCGGCATGCGGTCCACGGGAGTTCTCCCGGACCGAGGGCCGGGCAGCCGATCGCCGGGTGGGCGACGGCGGCGAGTGACGCGACGAAGGTGTCCATGGTTCAGGACACGCCGATTGCGGGCGCGAGCAGTCGAGCCGTTGTGCCGTTGCGGGCGTCGGCTAACGACGTGCGGCGGGCGCACGAAATAAGGCCGCCCGCACGGGAGTTGCCTCCGACGAGTCGCCGATGTGTGCGTCCCGCTCTCGCGGTGCAGGTCGTGTGCACGGCCTGCGCCGTACGTGTGGTGCAACGAGCCATGGGAGCCAACGCCTCTCGCGTCGTCTCCCCGCCCGGCCATCCCCCACGGAGTCCCGGATGCGGCTCAAGCTAGACCGCAACGCCCTTCGCCGGCAAGGGCCTTGACAGCGATTCGGAAACTGGCGTAGAAGGTTCAGCACAATCTAACAAATGTTAGATAGGCAGTCAGGCTCTGCCGAGTTGTTCCCTAGGTTCTCCCTGAAGGCAATCCCCCACAGATCAACGGCAACCGCTCCACCTGCGGTTAGGCTGCACAGCACCAACGCAGCCGCATCCACCCGCCGGACCGAGAACGGGCGCTCATGGCACGCAGGAAGACGGAACCCGAAGCACTTCCGCGCCGGGAGGTGATCCTGTCCGAGGCCGCAACACTGTTCGCCCGCAAGGGCGTTGTCGCTTCGACCATCCGTGAGATAGCCGACGCGTCGGGAATCCTCGCGGGCAGCCTCTACCACTGGTTCGGTTCCAAAGAGGATCTGATCGACGAGATCCTCACCGCTGCGATGCGCGACCTGTCCGGCTGGTACGACGAGGCGTTCGCCGACGCGCGCAACTCCAGCGACCGGCTCCGCGGGCTCGTGCATGCCGCGTTCCTCACCATCGAGCACCACCCCGACGCGGCCACGATGTATGTCCGGGACTACGCGTACCTGGCCACGCTGCCGCGCTTCGCGCATCTCGCGGTGGACGGCATGCGAGTCCGTGATCTGTGGCTGGACACCCTCCGGGAGGGGATCGAGTCCGGGGAGTTCCGTGCCGATCTGGACCCGGAGTTGGTCTACCGCTATCTCGCGTACCCGCTGTGGCTCACCGCCGGCTGGAAGTCCGGCACCGACCGCACCCTGCCCGAATTGGAAGCCCAATTCACGGCGCTCGTACTCGAAGGCGTCACCCCCCGGAACTGACCAGGCGACGGCCGCCAGGCCACCCCGACACCGGTGGGTACTTCGAGCGCTCGAAAGGACCACACCATGCACGTCGACGGTTTCGTCGCGCCCGGATTCGCGCCCGTACAGGCCGCGTTCGAGGAGAACTTCGCGCTCCACGGCGAGGTGGGTGCCGCGGTCGCGGTCCACCTGCACGGAGCACCCGTGGTGGACCTGTGGGGCGGGCTGGCCGAACCGGACGCGGGGCGCAGTTGGGAGCGGGACACCGTACAGGTGGTCTGGTCGGTCACCAAGGGTCTGGTCGCGACGTGCCTGGCGGTGCTGATCGACCGGGGGCTGCTCGATCCCGCGTTGCCGGTGTGCCGCTACTGGCCCGAGTTCGCGGCGGCCGGCAAACGTGATGTGACGGTGGCCCAACTGCTTTCGCACCAGGCCGGGTTGCCGTTCCTGGACGAGCCGATCACGCTCGCCCAGGTGGCCATGCCGGACGCACTGGCGGATGCCTTGGCCTCCCGGCGGCCCGTGTGGGAACCGGGTGCGGCGCACGGCTATCACGCGGTGACCTGGGGCTTCTACGCGAGCGAGCTGATCCGCCGGGTGGACGGTCGCACGGTGGGCGCGTTCCTGGCCGAGGAGGTGGCCGGCCCACTGGGCGTGGACGCGCACATCGGCCTGCCCGCGACCGTGCTGCCCCGGCTCGCGCACCTGACCACGCTCACGCCGACCGACCCCGCGCTGCTCGACCTCGGCTCGGACCTCGGCCGGGCGATGCTCGCGCTGCCCGAACTCGCCGCCCCCGGCGCGGATCACGACCCGGACGTGCTGGCCTGGGAGGTGCCCTCGGGACTCGGCGTCACCAACGCCCGGGCGTTGGCGCGGGTGTACGCGATGCTCGCCGGCGGCGGCACGGTGGACGGCGTGCGGCTGCTCTCGCCCGCGACCGTCACCGAGGTGACCCGTACGGTGGTCGAGGGCCCGGACCGAATCCTCGGCGAACACACCGCCTTCAGCCTCGGCTTCATGAAGCCGGAGACCACCTTCTTCGCCGTCTCCGCCGACCCCGCCGCCTTCGGACACCCGGGCAGCGGCGGTCCACTGGCCTTCGCCGATCCGGCCGCGGGTCTGGCCTTCGCCTACGTGACGAACGGCCAGTCCCCGCTGCACACGGATGGGCGGGCGCTGGGTCTGATCGACGCGGTGCGGGGGTGCCTGGATCGGTAGGGGCGGGCAGGCCCCGGGAAGGCGGGCTCCACAGCCCGGAGTTGCGTCGTGCGGCCGATCACGGTGGGGTCGGTCGGGGCGCGGCCGATCACGGTGGGGTCAGTCGCGGCGCGGGCGGTCGCGGCCGGGGCGGTCACGGCGGCGGCCGGCCACGAGAGCCAGGCCCCCGACGAGCAGGAGCACGCCGGCCGCCAGGCCGAGCGGCAACAGCGGGGCCGAACCGGTGTTCGCCACGCGGTCGGTGATGGCCCTGCGGGCGATCAGCGCGGGCCCGTCGTGCACCGCCCGCTTCGCGGCGGCGGCGCCCCGTTCCTCGGCCGCGTCGTCCCGCGCACCGGGAGGCTTGCGCCGCTGCGAGGGCTTGCCGGGGGCGGCCGGGGGGCGGCCGTCCGCCCGGTGTCGACGCGGTCCCACACCGGCCCGATCGTGCTCGGATCGCCCGGCGGCGCCCGGCGACACCGCCGGCTCGGCGCCGCGGTCGGCCTCCGGCAGCCCGGGGCAGTGCGCCCGGAGCGCGGCGGTGCCGAGGTCGCGGGTGCGGTCGCGCCGGAGCGAGGTGCCGGGCAGGCCCGCCCCGTCCGCATCCGGCGGGCCCGAAGGCGTCGGATCGAGGCAGGAATCCGACGGGATCGCGTCCGTCCCGGGCAGTCGCAGGCCGGGCCGAAGCGGCCCACTCGACGACGGCGGGGAAGGCAGCGGAGGCGGGATCGGCCGGCGGAACACCTCGGCCGAACCGCGACCGAGGGCCGGCGCGGATCCGGTGAGCGGCGCCGCGGCCGCGGCCGGCACGGCGACCACACCGAGCGCGACCGCCAGCGCCGCCGCCCGGTGGATTACGTGTCTGCTCACCCGACCACGCTAGATCGCCCCGACCTCGCCCGACGGTCGCCGCGCGTACTATTCCCTCGTTCGGCCCAGCAACCATCACCCGCCCGAGACGGCCCGGACGACCCCGGGTCGTCGGCGCAGGGTCAGTTCCGGCAGGTTCTCCATGTTGCCGCTGCCGTCGTCGGTGTCGACCACGACGAAGCCGTGCCGGCGGTAGAAGGCCCGGGCACCGTCGTTCTGTGCGAACACGTGCAGCCGGAGCCCGGTCGGGCTGTGTCGGGCGACCTCCTCCAGCAGCAGTGTGCCAACCCCTCGGCGCAGCAGGTCCGGTCGTAGATACAGGCATTCGAGCAGGTCGCCGGCCAACGCCGCGTAGCCGACGACCTCGTCCCCGCGCACGGCCACCAACACCCGACACTCGGCCGTCAGCACCTCGCCGATCCAGCGGGTCACCTCCTCGTGGGTGCGCCGCTGCGGCGGCAGGTAGGGCATCGTCGCGGACCGGGAGGCCATGTGCACGGCGGCCACACTCGCCGCGTCCGCCGGTTGTGCGGCTCTGATCCGCACCGCCCCGAGATCATTCGTCATGCCCGACCCGATACCCGGCCGACACCGGGCACAGACCCGAACCGCCTTGCCGTTCCCCCGCGTCGGCCGCCGCGCACCGGCCGGCGAGGCGGGATCGGCGGCCGCGTCGCAGGGGCCGGCGGCCGGCTCGGCGATCGGCATTCCCATAAAAGACAGCTTCCCTTACCGTGTAACGGCGTTACGACTCGGGCGACGATCCCCGGGTCCGCGTCCGGACCCGGGTCCGGTTCCGTGCCGCTCCGAGGGGGTCTTCGCCATGCGCGTCTTCGACGCCGACAACCACTACTACGAGGCCATCGACGCCTTCACCCGACACCTGGACCCGAGGCTGGGCGAGCAGGTCGTCCAGTGGTGCGAGATCAACGGCCGCAAGTACCACGTGCTCGGCGGCACGGTGAACCACGCCGTGGTCAATCCCACCTTCGACCCGATCGCCAAGGCCGGCGCGATGGCCGAGTACTTCCGCGGCAACCCCTCCGGGCGCAACCCGCTGGACTACCTGCGCGAGCGCGAGCCGATCCGCCCGGAATACCGCGACCGGGACGCGCGGCTGGCGGTGATGGACGATCAGGGCCTGGACCGGATCTGGCTGTTCCCGACGCTGGGCATGGTGTACGAGGCGGCGCTCGCGCACGACCCCTGGGCGGTCGGGCAGTTGTACTCCTCGTTCAACCGCTGGCTGGAGGAGGACTGGGGGTACGCCTACCGGGACCGGATCTTCGCCGCGCCCTACATCGCGCTCGCCGACCCGCAGACCGCGCTCGCCGACCTGGATCGGGCACTGGCGGGCGGCGCCCGGATCGTGTGCATGCGCCCGGCCGCGCCGAACACCGCGGACGGTCCGTACCCGCCGGGGCACCCGGTCTTCGATCCGTTCTGGGCCCGGGTGAACGAGGCCGGGGTGCCGGTGATCGTGCACGCGGGCGACAGCGGCTACTCGGCCAACGGCTACACCCGCAAGCAGGGCCTGCGTACCGACTTCAAGGGTGGCGGCGGCCCGTCGGTGACGATGTTGTGGACGATGGAGCGGCCGATCTTCGACTTCCTCGCGTCGCTGATCCTCGATCGCCTCTTCGAGCGTTTCCCGAACGTGCGGGTGGTCTCGGTGGAGAACGGCTCCGAGTTCCTCGGCGACCTGTTCCGCAAGCTGCGCTCGGTCGGCCGCAAGATCCCGGGCCTGTTCCCGGAGGACCCGGTGGAGACCTTCCGCCGGCACGTCTGGATCAACCCGTTCTGGGAGGACGACCTCGTCGAGGTGGTCGACCTGATGGGCCCCGACCGGGTCGTCTTCGGCTCCGACTGGCCCCACATCGAGGGCCTCCCCAACCCCAGGGACTACGAAAGCGAACTGAAGCCCTTCGACGACCACACCAAGGCCCTGATCATGGGCGAAAACGCCGAGGCCCTGAACACCCCCCGCCCGATCTGACCGACGCCGGGCCACGCTCGGATCGCGCTCTTGCGGCGAACGAGCCGGGTGGTCCGGGTCAGATCAGGACGGCCTGGCCGCCCGGACCCTCCTCGGTGCTGTCGAGGACGGTCGGCGGGCGGCGGGTCGCGGGGGCGGGTGGGAGCAGGGCGGTGGGGTCGAGAGTGGGGCCTGCGCCGGCCCGGGCACGGAGTTCGGCCTGGGCCGCGGTCAGGTCGGCGAGCAGGCCCAACACGTGCAGCAGGTCGATCAGTTCGCTGGTCAGCTCGCTCGACCAGGTGCGCTCGCGGATCCGCTCCAGGCCCTCGCCCGGGGGTTCGGTGCGGGCCGCGATCCACGGTTCGAGGATGCCCAGGTCCCACACCTCGCGCGGCACCGGCCCGATCCGGCCGGTGCCCAGCAGCAACGAACGGCTCTCCTGGTCATAGGTCGCGCCGGTCGGCCGGGCCGGGATCGGCTCGCGCACGAACGGGCGGCGCCCGCCCGGCAGCCGGGGCTTGCCGTCGCCGGGGCGGCCGAAGCGCGCACCGAACGTGTACAGGCCGATCAGTCGGCGGCCGAGTTCGACGCCCGCCGTCCACAGCCCCGGGTCGGCGGTCAGCGGCACCCGCGCCGGGTCCACCGTCACCGCCACGATCCAGCCGAACAGGTCCTCGGCCGCGACCGGGACGGCGAGCCGGTCCGCGAGCAGTTCGACCAATCCGGGCACCAGGTTGGGCTCGCGGCCCGCCGGGTCCCGGTACAGCGGCGCGACCCGCCCGCCGCGACCGCCGTGGTGCGCCGCGTCCGGCAGCAGCGCACTGCACAGCAGCGGCCAGGGATCCCCGGCTTGACGCTCCGTCAGGTAGACCTGCCGGTCCCCGCGCACCCGCCACAGTTCGGGCCGGGCGAAGTCCACCACGCGGTGGTCCGCGAGCAGCCACTGCCGATCGAAGGGCCGCCGGGCGACCCGCACCAGTCGAGGCGTCGGCCCGACCACCCGCGCCAGCGGGCCGGTCGGCGCGTCACACCCGGGCAGCGGCGCGGGCCGAGACGACTCGGTCCGCGAACGGGTCGGCTGCAACAGGGCGTTGCGGTCCTCGGCGGCGGCCAACCCGGCCCAGCGCCGACGCAGCGTCTCGCGTTCGGGCGCGTACACCCAGGTTCGGCCCGTGCCGATCCCGGTCGTCCCCCACGGCATCAGATCGGCGAGCGCCGCCGCCCCGACCGGATTCACAGCGCGTGGTCCCACACCCGCCGCTCCTCCCGATCCGGATCCCCGACCACCGTCGCCGGCACGTCGAGCAACATCGTGCGCCGCTCGATCGGGTCGTACTCGGGCCAGTGCGGCAGCCCGTCGGCCACCGGCGGCCCACCCTCGACGAACGCGGCCCACGCCTGCTGCACACGATCGGACAACTCCCGCGCGGCGGGCGGCACACCGCCGGTCAACCAGCGACCGAGCGGCGTGTCCAACGTGCCGAACACGAACGGGATGTCGATCGCGTGCGGCGATCCGAGCCGTTGCGGATGTGCCTTGGGCGCCCAGCGGAACCGGTACAGGTACGCCGTTCCGCCGGCCGCGAGTTGCGCCTCGGCGAGCCGGACGGTCGGTATCCCGTAGGACTCCGCGGTGAGCAGCCGGATCCGCCGCGAACGCCCGTTCAGCTCGGGATACAGCTCCGCGTACCTGCGCACCAGGGCGGCGAGGTCGTCCGGGCGGCGCAGGTTGGCCAGGTCGGCGGGTCCGGGCTCGTGGGCGTCCGTACCCTCCATGACCACGAACATCTCCTCCTCGTCCTGATTCGACCCGAGCAGGATCGGCACGTCGCCCCGGATCGCGCGCACCGGGGTCACCGGCAGCGGCCCGGCGGGATCGACCACCGGCCGGAACACGAACCGCGCCGCGCCGCGCCCGATCGCCTCGGCCTGCGCGTCGAGCAACTCGGCCACGGGGACCCGGATCAGCGCGGCGGCCCGATCCGGGGCGATCCCCAGCGCGGCCAGCACGTCGCCGGTGGCCTGCTCGGCCTCCGGCACGCTGCGCACCGTCTGGGCCCCGCCGCTCTGCACGATCGCCCGGTGGAAGAGCCCACGAGCGGCGGGCAGCGCGAGCAGGTTGGCGGTGAGCTTCGCGCCGGCCGAGACCCCGCCGAGGGTGACCCGGTCGGGATCCCCGCCGAAGGCGCCGATGTGTTCGCGCACCCAGCGCAGCCCCTGAACCACGTCCAGGAGTGCGTTGACCCCGGAGGCGGCGTACTCCTCGCCCAGCAGGTGCCGCAGGTGCAACAGCCCGAGCACGCCGAGGCGGTAGGCGAGCGTGACCACCAGCACGCCGCGCCGGGCGAACCCGCTGCCGTCGTACACGCCCTCGAAGGACGCCCCGCCGGTGTATCCGCCGCCGTGCACCCACACGAGCACCGGGTGCGGGCCGGGCCCGGCGGGCGCGTGGATGTTCAGGTACAGGCAGTCCTCGTCGACAGCCACCGGCGCGGCGCCGTACTGGCCCATCGGCTGCGGCGCCGCGCGGGCGAATTCGCGCGCGTCCCGATCCCCGTCCCAGGCCGCCGCCGGCCCGGCCGGCCGAAACCGGGCCGGTCCCAGCGGCGGCGCGGCGAAGGGTACCCCTCGAAAAATCCGGACCCCGTCCGACTCCTCGCCGATCAGGCCACCCAGCGACGTCTGCACTCGCACCATGGCATCGAGCATAGGACCCGCCGTCAGAGCAGACCCGCGAGCTTGTAGGCGACCAGCGACCCGGCCACCGCGACGTTGAGGCTGGTGCCGGTGCCGATCATCGGGATCTCCACCATCTCGTCGATGAACGGCAACGCCTCGAACGGGATGCCGTCGCTCTCGTGTCCGAGCACGGCGATGGTGGGTCGGCGGGCGGGTTCGAGGTCGGCGAGTCGGACCGCGTCGTCGGCGAGTTCGACGCCGACCACCCGGGCGCCGCGCTCGCGTCGACCGGCCAACCAGGTGAGCGGGTTGCCGACCCGATGCACGCAGGTCGGCCGGCGCAGCGTGTTGCCGCGGGCCAGTGCCTCGGGCACCCAGGGCAGGCGCGGCACGACCAGGCACGCGCCGACCGCGTCACACGTGCGCAGCAGGGTGCCGAGGTTGACGCCGTGCTTGGGCCACAGCGGCGCGAGGTAGAGGTGGTCCCAGCAGCCGTGCGCCCGGGGTCGGCGCTGCCGTTTCAGCTCGGCGCGGGTGTTGACGTGGTACGCGGGGTCGGCGGGGCGAGGGCCGCCGCGCGAGGTCATCGCTCCCGGGAGGAGCGCCTCCCGTCGACGTGCGTGCCGATGCGATCGATGCGGTTCGATCGGTGTTCGCGGTGCTTGATTCGCTTCACGAGTGGGCCACTTCGCGGCGTGACCGGGCCATCGTCGAGTGTCGCTACCGCGTCAGGATACGGCGAACGACGCCGCATTGCGCCCACGGGAGCAACCTCGGATACTCCGCGAGCCGGATGCCGGTGCCGGCACGGGCGTGACACGCTTCCCGGGAAACATCCATTCACTCGGGAGTCCTGCCTTGACCGTTGTCCTGGTGATCGTCGCGGCCGTCGCCGTGCTCGCGCTGCTGGTCGGCGTGCACCTCTACGTGTGGCGGCGGCTCGTGCGCGACACCACCCGGTCGGGGCCGGTGCGGCGGATCGGCGCGGGCGTGGTGGTCGCGCTCGGCGTGTCGATGGTGGGCGCGTTGGTCCTGCCCAAGGTGTTCGGCCCACGCGGCACGGAGTGGATCGCCTGGCCGGGCTTCGTCTGGATGGCCCTGCTGCTCTACGTGGTGCTCGCGCTCGCGGTGCTGGAGGTGCCTCGGCTGCTCGCGCTGCGGACGCTGCGGCGGCGCGCGGGGGCGGCCGAGCAGCCCGCGGACCTGCCGGTCGCCGTCCCGGTCGCGGTCGGCGCGGACGGGGACGGGGACGCCGACACCTCGGAGCCGCCGGCCGCCGCCGCGGGCACGCCGTGGGCTCCGGACCGCCGGCTGGTGCTGAGCCGCTCGGTCGCGCTGTTGGCGGCGGGCACCTCGCTGGGCACCGTCGGATACGGGATGTCCCAGGCATTGGGCGCGCCGCGCACCGTGCGGGTCCGCATACCGATCGCCCGGCTCGACCCTCGGCTGGCCGGTTTTCGGATCGCGGTGGTCGGCGACATCCATCTGGGCCCGCTGCTCGGACGTGCGCACACCACGCGCGTGGTGGAGACGATCAACCGGACCAACCCGGACCTGGTCGCCGTCGTCGGCGACCTGGCCGACGGCACGGCCGGGCAACTGGGCGGCGACGCCGAGCCGTTGCGGCGGTTGACCAGTCGTCATGGGTCCTTCTTCGTCACCGGCAACCACGACTACATGTCCGGCGCGGCGGATTGGGTCGCCGAACTCGCCGAACTGAACGTGCACACACTGGCCAACGACCGGCTGGAGATCGCCCGGGGCGGCGCGGCCTTCGACCTGGCCGGGGTCAACGACGTCACCGGCAAGTCGCACCACGACGGCCCCGACTTCGCCAAGGCACTGGCCGACCGCGACCCGTCCCGCCCGGTGGTACTGCTCGCCCACCAGCCGGTCCAGGTGGACCGGGCCGCCAAGTACGACGTCGACGTACAACTCTCCGGCCACACCCACGGCGGCCAGATGTTCCCGGTGCAACTCATGGTCAAGCTCGACCAACCGGCCGTCGCCGGCCTGCACAGGGTCGACGACACGATGCTCTACATCACCCGAGGCGCCGGCTTCTGGGGCCCACCGGTACGCGTCGGAGCACCCCCGGAGGTCACGGTGGTGGAACTGAGTACGCGATAGAACAGCCTGAGCGGGGCACCCCGAAATCCCACGTCGGCGCATCCGCAACCGGGTGTCCGGGTCGAGCGTGACGGTCACTCGGGGCAGGGCGGCGTCCGCTCGGGGCAGCCCTGCCCCGACACGTCAGACCGTTTCCGTCATTCCACCGTCCACCATCAAGTGTGTGCCCGTGACGAACGACGCCTCGTCGCTCAGCAGGAATCGGATCGCGCCGGCGATCTCCTCCGGACGGCCCAGCCTGCGCAGCGGGGAGCTGTTCTCCATCCGCTCCCGGGTGCCGGGGCGGGCGAAGGAGCGGGCCAGCATCGGGGTCTCGACGTAGCCGGGGCAGACCACGTTGCTGCGGATGTGGTACTCGGCGAGCTTGGCGGCGATCGAGCGGTTCAGGCCGAGCATGCCCGACTTGGACGCGCAGTAGGACGGGTTGAGCGCGTTGCCGACGATCGCGTTGAGCGAGGCGATGCCCACGATCGCCGAGCCGGCGTGTTCGCGCAGGTGCGGGGTGAGCGCCTGGACCAGCAGCGCGAACGAGCGCAGGTTGACGTCCAGGACGCGGTCCCAGTTCTCGGCGGTGACCTCGGTGATCGGGGTCGAGTCGACGATGCCCGCCGCGTGCACGAATCCGCCGATCGTGCCCAGCGCCTCGACCGAGGCGTGGATCGCGGCCGCATACGCCTCGGTGTCGGTGACGTCCAGGGCCAGACCGAGCGCCGGCACGCCGTGCTCGGCCTCGATCTCCTTGGCCGCCTCCTCGACCGGGCCCGCCGCGATGTCCCACAGCGCGACCGGTCGGCCGGTGGCGGCCAGCGCCCGCGCGGTGGCCCGCCCGATGCCCGAGGCACCGCCGGTGATCACGACGCCGGTTTCGGGTGATGTCTTGTGCGTACCCATTTCGAACTCCTCCGTGGACGGGCGGGCCGTGCATCTGACGTACCGTCAGAACAAAAACCAGTGGTAGCACGAAGTCCGTAATGGTGTCCTGACCGGCATGGCGAAACGACTGATGGACCTGCTCGTGGTGATCGACGTCGAGGCGACCTGCTGGGACGGCCCGCCTCCCGAGGGGCAGCACGGCGAGATCATCGAGATCGGCGTCGCCACCCTCGACATCGCCACCGGCGAGCGCGACGCCAACCGCGGCATCCTGGTCCGCCCGACCCACTCCACCGTCGGCGCGTTCTGCACCGAACTGACCACGCTGACCCAGGCGAAGGTGGCGACCGGCCGCTCCTTCGCCGAGGCGTGCGCACTGTTGCGCACCGAGTTCCGGACCCATCAGCGGGTCTGGGCGAGCTGGGGCGAGTACGACCGGCAACAGTTCGAGCGCCAATGCGCCGCCGAGGGTGTCCCGTATCCCTTCGGCACCCGCCACCTCAACGCCAAGTCGCTGTACTCGCTCGCCCACGGTCTGGACCGCGAACTCGGCATGGCCGCCGCCCTCGAACACGCCGGCCTCCCGCAGGAGGGCACCCACCACCGGGGCGTCGACGACGCGTGGAACATCGCCGAGCTGCTCGGCGGCGTACTGCGTGCCTCCCGCCGCGATCGCCCGGACACCCGCTCGCCGGCGGCATCCGCCCGATAGACCGCACCGACGGCCGTCGGCCCGCAGGACGGCCCCGGCCTCAGTCCCCGGCCACCAGCATCGCCGCGCCCACGATGCCCGCGTCGTTGTGCAACCTCGCCGGCACCAGGTCGGCGCGGATCTTGATGTACGGCAGGAACTTCTCCGGCTTCTTGCTGATCCCGCCGCCGATGATGATCAGCGACGGGGAGAAGAGCATCTCCACGTGCCGCAGGTACTCCTGTACCCGTGCGGCCCACTTCTCCCAGGAGAGATCGTGCGTCTCCCGGGCCACCGCCGAGGCCCGACGCTCCGCCTCGTGGCCGGCCAACTCCAGGTGCCCCAGCTCGGTGTTGGGCACCAACGTGCCGTCCACGAACAGCGCGCTGCCGATACCGGTGCCGAAGGTCAACATCAGCACCGTGCCGCGCTGCCCCCGGCCCGCGCCGAAGCGCATCTCGGCGACGCCGGCCGCGTCCGCGTCGTTGACCATCGTCACCGGCCGGCCCAGCGTCGCGGTGAACAACGCGTCGGCGTCCAGGTCGATCCACGACTTGTCCACGTTCGCCGCAGTGCGCACGATGCCGTCGCGGACCACGCCCGGGAAGGTGATGCCGACCGGACCCGCGGTGTCGGCGAACTGCTCCAGCACCTCGCGGACCACCCCGATCACCGCCTGCGGCTCGGACGGCTCGGGCGTGAGCAACCGCACCCGCTCGTGGGTCAGCGCGCCGGCGGCGGGGTCCACCGGCGCGCCCTTGATCCCGGTCCCGCCGATGTCGATGCCCATGACCGGCACGTGAGGCTCCTTCGCCGTCGCAACCATCCACAACCCTGCGCACCGCCCACAGTCCTGCGCACCGTCCACCGCGCGACGCGGGCGACCGCGCCCCATCGGCCGTTACCCCGCCGGCGCGGGCCGATTCATCGCAGTTCGGGGAGATCCTCCGAATGCAACGTGCGCAACTCCTCCATGCCCGCGCCCGGCAGTTGGGCCAACCGGGTCGCATGCCGCTCGATCATCGCCTCGAACGTCCGCCGCGCCTCACGCGCGTTGCCGAACGCGGCGCCGCGCGGAAGCCGGCGGAAGTAGCCCAGCAGCGCATCGCACGCGTCGTCGGTGAGCACGTACTCGTGCTCGCTCACCTGCTTGCGGGTGATCTCGACCAGGTCGTCGGCCGAGTAGTCCTGGAAGGTGATGGTGCGCGAGAACCGGGACCCGAAGCCGGGGTTGGCGCCCAGGAAGCGTTCCATCTCGTCGGTGTAGCCGGCCACGATCACCACCACGTCGTCGCGGTGGTCCTCCATCATCTTCACCAGCGTGTCGATCGCCTCGCGGCCGAAGTCGCGCGAGGGATCCGGCGGAGCCAGGCTGTACGCCTCGTCGATGAACAAAACACCGCCGCGGGCCCGGTCGAAGACCTCCTTGGTGCGCGGCGCGGTCGAGCCGATGTGTTCGCCGACCAGGTCGACCCGGGAGACCTCGACCAGGTGGCCCATCCGCAACACGCCGAGCGCCTGGGCGATCTCGCCGTAGAGGCGGGCCACCGTGGTCTTGCCGGTGCCCGGTGAGCCGGTGAAGACCAGGTGCCGGCGCAGCGTGGGCGCCTTGAGTCCGGCCTCCTCGCGCCGCCGGCCGACCGAGATCAGGTCGATCAGGTTGCGCACCTCGGTCTTGACCCCGGCCAGGCCGACCAACGCGTCCAATTCGGCGAGCAGTTCGTCCACGGTGCGCCCGGACGCCTCGGCGACGGGTCCGTCCACCGCCCCGCCCTCGCGCGCGCCCGGGATCGGCAGCGTGGCGGTCAGCGTGGCCACGCCCTGTGGTTGCGCGCCCGCCGCCGCGATCGGGCCGGGCGTACCCAGGATCCCGCCGCCGGCCGGTGTCTCCGTGCCGCTCGCCCCGTCCCCCTGCGACGTGCACTCGACCGCCACCGGCCCCGGACCGGCGAACTCGAAGCCGCCCTTGGCATTGTCCCGCGTGGTGCACCGGGTGAACACCGGGTGGCAACCCTCGCGCACGTGGACACCGTAGCCGCGCCCGCCGAGCACCTCGCAGTCCTCGAAGTCGCCGCGCCCGCCCCCGGCGACGCGGATGCCCTCACCGCTCGCCCGGTCCACCCGGACCCGGCGCACGGTGGGACCGGCCGCGCCGGTGACCGAGACGCCGTCGGTGGTGTCCTCGATGGTGCAGTCGGCGATGATCCCGCCGCAGTCCGATTCCATGAACCACACACCGGTGGTGGCCTTGCGGACCTTGCAGGACTTGACCGAGACCACCGCGCCGGCGCCGATCCCGATGCCGGTCTCGTCCACGTCGTGGATCTCGCAGTCGTGCATGGACAGGCCGGTGCCGGAGCCGGCCACCTTGACCCCGTCCAACACGTCGTGGATGCGGCACTCGCCCAGCGCCGCGTCCGCGCCGTCGGCCACCCACACGGCCGGCTTGCCGCCGGTGGAGTCGTGGAACTCGCAGTCGATCGCGGACGCCCGGGCGCCGTGGTCGGCGAGCGAGAGGCCGTTGCGGCCGAAGCTGCGGATCGTGCACCCGCTCAGGGTGACCTCGGAGTGACCGTGCACGTCGACGCCGTTGCGGCCCATGTCGCGCAGCCGACAGCCGACCAGGGTCAGGTTGGCGCCGCGGTCGACGGACACGCCGTTGCCCTCGGCGTCGCGGATCGTGCAGTCGTCGAGCGAGAACGTGGCCAGGTCGTCGGCCTGGACGCCGGTGCCCTTGACCGAGGTGATCTCGGTGCGCGAGAGCGATCCGGCGCTGCCCTGGCCGCCGACCGAGATGCCCGCCCAGCCGACCCGCTCGATCCGCGAGTCGGCGATGATCGGCGCCGCACCGCCCGCGACGCAGATGCCGCCGCCGCCCACGTCGTGGATGTGCAGGCCGGTCAGGTGCGGCGCGGCCTGGTCGCCGACGAACACCGCGGGCTCCGCGTCGGAGCCGTCGTGGATCTCGCACTCCTGCACGCTGCCGGTGGTCCCCGGGCCGGTGAACCGCAGTCCGTGCCCGGACGCGTCGCGCACCCGACCGCGGCGCAGGATCGGCGCGCTGCCCTCGCGCACGTCGAAGCCCTCACGTCCGGTGTCGCCGATCTCGCAGTCCTCGAAGGTGCCCCGCGAGCGGCCGGTCACCCCGATGCCCACCCCCTGCGGGTTGCTCACCCGACAGCGGCGCATCATCGGGTCGGCTCCCGCGCGCAGTTCGACCCCGACCACCGAGGCGGCCCGGACCACACACTCCTCCAGTATCGGCGCGCAACCCTCGATCACGATGGCCGGCGACAACACCCCGGCGCCACCCTCGACGACCAGACCGTGCACGGCCGCGTCCGAGGTGATCGTCAGCGCGACGCCGTCGGCGGCGGTCAACACCACCGTCCCCGGCCCGTCCGAGCCGACCACCGTCACCGCGACGGCTATCGACACGTCCTCGCGGTACGTCCCGGGCGCGACCAGAATCGAGTCACCCGCCGCCGCGGCGCCGACCGCGGCGCCGATCGAGGTGTACTCACCCGTGCGCCGTCGCCAACGAGTGCCCTGCACCACCTGAAGAACCCGACCCGTCATGGCGCCCCTGCCACCAGCCCCTCGGTCCGCACCCAGCACCCTCGCGAGTCCACCGTAAAGCGTCGCGGGCGGCCCCATTACCGAGTCTTGCCCCGGGGCCCGGACGCTGTGTCGTCGGCGGACCCCTGCACCGTACAGTTCAACGCCCCGAGGGCACGGCCGGGTGGCGGTTAACGTCCCGCACTGCCCTGATTCGTGCTACCGGCCCCGGCCGTTCCGACGCTCGCGGTCGCGGTCGCGGCCGGCGTGGGCGCCGGCGCACCGTCGCGAAGCCGGGTGAACAGTTGCGCCGCGTCGGGCTGCTTGAGCGCGACCCGGTTGGGGTCCGGCGCGTAGTCGGTCAGCGGCGTGGTGGTGAACTCGATCCTGTCCAGCGGGATGCCGCGCAGGCCGTTGGCGAAGTCGTACAGGCTGACCAGCGAGTTGATCCCGGAGTCGGTGGTGATCGCCTTGGTCGCGGCGTCCATCACGTTGTACGCCTTGGCCGGGTTGGTCAGCAGGTTCTCGTCCTGGACCTTCTTGATCAGCGCCTTGAGGAACTCCTGCTGACGCGCGATCCGCTGGATGTCGCTGCCGTCGCCCAGGCTCTTGCGCACACGCACGAAGCCGAGCGCCTGCTCCCCGTCGAGGGTGATGTCACCGGCGGGCAGTTGCAGGTGCGCGGCCTTGTCGTCGATCGGCTGCTCGATGTGCATCGGCACGCCGCCGAGCGCGTCCACGACCTTCTTGAACCCGGTGAAGTCGATGGTGATCTGATGATCGATGCGCGCACCGGTGAGCCGTTCCACGGTGGCCGCCACACACGGCACGCCACCGACCTCCATCGCACTGTTGAACTGGCCGAAGTAGGCGCGCTGGGTGCCGCCCGTCGTGGTGCGACACGCGGGCACCGAGACCATCAGGTCGCGCGGGAAGCTGACCGCGGTCGCGGTCTTGCGCCCCTCGGGCACGTGCAGCAGGATCGTGGTGTCCGAGCGCTGGGTCCCGCCGTCGTCCCGGCCGTACGCGGAATTGTCACCGGCGCGCGAGTCGGACCCCACGAGCAGCACGTTCATCCCGCCGGTGGGCGGCGGTCGATCGGTCAACTGGTCGGCGAAGTCCTGCGTGCGGATGTTGCCGTTGAGGTGGTCGTACAACCACCACCCGAAGCCCCCCGCGGCCAGCAGCAGGGTGACGAGCCCGCCGGCGGTCCAGGCCAGGATGCGCCGCCGTCGGCGTCGCCGATCCCGGATGCGCCGTTCTATGCGACCGGGACGCTCCGATCCCGGCTCCCCACCCGACGCCCCCGAAACGGCGTCGGCCGCCGGGGACGTCTCATCCTTGTCCTGCACGTCGTCGTCGCCTTCGTCGGGCCCCCGCGCTCGATGTGCGCTCGGCTCGATGCCCCGAAGTACGCACAATTACACAATCATAGTTGTTCCGATCGTTACACGCTGAATAGCATCAATTGGTTCCCACCCCGCGCGCCACAAAACCCCGCCCGAGCACGGGATGGGCGGTCCACACCCCCGCGAGCGCAGGGCGGCCGAGCCGAATCCCAACCTATCCGGTCCCGCCCGCGGCCTTCGCCGCACCGCGCTCGCCCAGGACGCCCAACGCGACGTCGACGATGCGGCCCAGGCGTTCGAGTTCGGTGCGGTGGAAGGCGGGTCCCTCGTGCCGGACCACGTACAGGGTCAGCCAGGAGGCGCCGATCGGCGCCGCCGCGCCGTGGCCGCTCGGGTCGCCCTCGTAGGCGAAGGCCAGCGGGCGCATCGGGGTGAGCGCGGGCAGCACCGGCGTCTCCGGGGCCCGCCAGCTCTGGTGCACGAGCTGCCGACCGCGTCCGCCGCGCGTGGCGACCGCCCAGTCCGCGTGGAAGAGCGTGGGCGCCGCGTCGATCAGCGTGGCCACCGCCCGTCCCGGATCGCGCGCCACCTGCCCCAGCACGTCCAATTCCGGCGCGGATCCGGGCACCTCGCCGGCCGCCCAGCAGCCCTCGACCCGGACACCCACCGAGCGCTCCATCGCGCCGACCAGCGCGGCGATGTCCCGCTCACCACCCCAGGAGAGCGTGAACTCGTCGACCGCACGGCCGCCGAGCTGTTCGAGCACGGTCATCTGCATCACGTCGGCGCCCGCCGCGCCCAGCAACTGCGTGATCCGCGCGAGCGATCCGGGCCGATCCGGCAGCGACACCCTCAGTCGGTACAGCACGCGACACCTCCTCCATTACCTGTCTTGCATCCTGACCTTTCCCCGTTTCGTTCGTGTTGCGTACATATGACAGCACCAAGTGATCATCGGCGGCGCGGACATCGCGGCGCGCGGGGCGACACCACCCGCCGAACGTGGAGGAGCGCCATCGGAGGATTCCGATGGCGCCCCTCCCCCTGCCTACTTCTTTTCGTCGGGCTCCCCGTCGCGGGTGACCTCGTCCCCCGCAGCCGCCGAGCCGTTCACGTGCATCGGCTCGTCGTCCGGGGCCACGCTCGACACCCGGGTCACCGCAGCATCCGGCGCCCGGTCCGCGGCGGACGCGTCCGCGCCGGCCGGCCGATCCGCATCGACCTTCGGTGCCGCCTCCTCGACCGGGTCGGGTCGCGAAGCCGGCTCGGCCGACACCGCCGCGTTCTCCTCGGTGTCCGGGACGAGCCCGGCCACCGGGGCGAACGCCGTAACGTCCCCGTCCGGCTCCGCGGGCGGTGGCACCGCCGCCGAAGCGCCGGCCGCCGGCGCGGCGGGCGCGGTCACCTCGATCGGCGCAGCCGCCGCGGCCTCGGCCGCCTTCGCCTTCCCCGCCCGCTCGGCCCTCGGTGTCCTCGGCGCCCGCGGCGGTTTCGCCGCCTTGGGCGGCTTCGGCTCCTTCGCCGGCCGCCCCGCCCGCACCGAGCTGTTGCCCACCGCCGTCGCGAACGTCGGCGCCGGGTCGTTGGCCTTGGGCCCGTAGGTCCACCACATCAGCCCGCGTCGAGCGTTCTCGCTGTCCGGGTGTTGCTCGCCGAGCACCCGCGCACAGTCCGCGACCAACTGGGTCAGCAACGTCCGGGCGCCCAGCGGATCGCCGGACTCGCCGGTCCAGTGCGCGTGGTTGTGCCGGATCACCAACGTGTCGTGGTGGTCCGGTCCCAGTACCCGCGTCGCGTCCTCGACCAGGTGCATCAACGCGTCCCGGGCCACCGAGACGTCACCGGCCTCACCCGCCCAGGTCGCCCGGTCGTGCCGCGCCGTCAACGCCGCGGGATCGTCCGGCTCGTGCACCTCGCCGCGCTCGTCCGCGATCGCCGCCATCAACCGGGCCGCCTGGATCGTCTCGCCGGAGCGGCCCACCCAGTGCGCGTGCTGGTGTCGGATGGTCAGCGTGTCCGGATGCACCGGTCCGAGCGCGTCGGTCGCCTCCTCCACGATCGGTCGCAACATCCGGGCGGCGCCCGCGGCGTCACCCGCCTCGCCGATCCATCGGGCCCACCCGGCACGCACGTTCAGCGTCTCGGGATCGTCCTGACCGAGCACCAGGACACAGTCGGCCGCGACATCGCGCGCCAGCGACTCGGCGGTGACCGCGTTCCCGGACAATCCCAGGCAATAGGCATGGTTGTGCCGGGCCAGGAGCGTGTCCGGATGTTGCGCACCGAGCACGCGCGCGTAGTCGCCCGCGAGCTCGCCGAACATCCGAGCGGCCTCTGCGGGCCTGCCCTCGTCACCGACCACCCGGGCCCACGCGGCGCGCGCGTCGAGCGAACCGGGGTGCTCGGGCCCGAGTTCCCGCGTCCGGGTCTCGGCCTCGGCCCTCAGTTTCTGTATCTCCTGCTCGTTCATCGCCGCTGATTCTCCCTCTTCCACCACAGGTGGCAAACCCGCGGTACCCCCTGATTGTGGGCGACGTGCACGGAGCGGGCGTGGTTGCACTCCCCGGGTACAACCGTACGGGGGAGTGCATTGACCCATCAGCGGTGCGCGGTCACAACTCGACGGCCGGCTTCAGCGATGCCATCGTCCACATCCGCCGATGCCGAACCACGAACACGGTCGCGATCAGCGCCACCACCAGGTAGCCGCCGAGCACCGCGAAGGCCACCCCCAAACGTGCGCCCTCGCCACCCGTGAGGGTGACCCGCAGTCCGTTCACCAGGTACGTCATCGGCAACACCGGATGCAGGGCCTGGAACGGCTCGGGCGTCGTGGTGACCGGATACAGGCCGCCGCACGAGGTGAGTTGCAGCATCAACAGCACCAGGATCAGCACGTCGCCCACCGCGCCGAACGCGGCCCGCAGGAACTGCGCGATGGCCACGAAGGTGACCGCCGCCAACGCGATCAGCAACAGGCTCAGGCCCGGATCGTCGGCGTCCAGCCCCAGCCCCAGTTGCACCACCGCGTACAGCACGAACGCACCCGCCAGACCGAGCGCGGCGGCCGGCAACCAACCGGCCATGGCCACCTTGACCGCACCCGCCCGCCCCGCGAGCGCCCGCGGGTTGTACGGCCGCAGGAGCAGAAAGCCGACCAGCCCGAACACCCACAGCGCGATGCCGAAGAAGAACGGCGCCAGCCCGCGGCCGTACAGCACCGCCGGATGCAGATTCGTCACCTCGATCGCCACCGGCGCGCCGAGCACCCGCGCGTCCTCGCCCGCGGCCTGCGCCGGCGGCGGAGCCGGCACCGTCGTGTTCAGCCGGGCCAGGCCGTCGGCGAGTTGCTCGGCCCCCTGCCGGACCTGATCCGGCGGCGCGGTGCCGACACCGGCGGCCAGTTGCCGGGCGCCGTCGGCAGCGCGGGCCAGTTCGTCCTTGAGCGCCCCGGTCTGTCCGTAGAGCTGCTGCACCAGGGTGCTCTGCGTGGTGGCCGAAATCTGCTGCTGCAACTGCGTCTTGGCGATCTCGGCCATCTTGCCGATGATGAAGCCGTTCGCGTCGTCCAGGGTCATGAACAACTTCGCCTGCTGCGGCCGGTCCGACGCCGTGGTGGCCAGCGTCGCACTGAAGTCCGCCGGCACGGTGACCACGAAGTGGTAGTCGCCGTCCTCCAGGCCGGTTCGGGCCGCCTTCGCGTCGGTGACCTTCCACCGGAAGTTGTCGTCCGTCCGGATCGATTCGGTCAACCGGCCGCCCGCGTCGATGTGCTGCCCGCGCACGTCCACCGGCCGATCCTCGTTCACGAAGGCCACCGGGACCTGGTTCAGCCGACCGTACGGGTCCCAGTTCGACCACAGGTAGAGCGCGCCGTACAGGGTCGGCACCAGCATCAGCATGACCGGTACCAGCCGGGGCAACGGGCCTCGGAATCGCCGTAGTTCGAACCAGGCCAGGCGCAGCACACCCATCAGGCGATACCGCCTCTCGGGTACAGGTGGTGTCCGGGCAGGTCCACCACCGCGTCGGCGCCGCGCGGCGCCTCGGTCGCGGTGGCGACGACGGTGATGCCGGTGTCGGCCAACTCGCGCAACGCCCGCCACGCGCGCAGCAGGTCGGCGCCCGCGATGCCGCTGTCCACGTCGTCGACCAGGACCGCGCCGGGCCGCCCGGCCGCGGCCAACGCGACCGAGAACAACAACTGCTCCACCGCGGCCAGGTGCTCGACCAGGACGTGGCCGGGTGGGTCGATGCGCAGCAGGTCGTACATCCGGGCGAGCGCGGGCTGGGTGGGCAGGCCGCCGCCGATGGCTCGGCGCTCGGCGACCGTCTCGGCGACGAACAGGTGGGGTTCCAGGTCCAGACCGGGCCGGGCGCGGGCGAGTGCGGTGTGCGCCCGAGCGGACGCGGCGCTGTGGCTGCCCGCGACGGTCACGCGGCCCGCGTCGGTGCGGAACCGGCCGCCGAGCGCGAGCAACAGCGAGGTGCGGCCGGCACCGGCCGGGCCGACGAGCACGGTCAGACCCGCTGCGGGCGCGGTCAGCCGGACATCGCGAAAGATCGTGCCGTCCGGTCCGGATGCCGCCAGGCCGACCGCGCTGATCTCCACCCCGGAGGTGGTTGTGGACACGGATCTCCCTCGTCGGTGGGACGTCCACCGAGGAGTAACCGGTACACAGGGTGCCAAACGAGCGAAACGGATGACGCCCGCCCGCCCCACTCGCCCGACCAGGCATCGGGCGAGACGTCGGGAACCGGGTCAGCCGCGCTGCTCCGGCAGCGGCTCGGCGAGCCGGTCCAGGTCGAACTCGCCGTCGCGCACCCCGAGCACGAACGCGGTCCACTCGCCCTCGGTGAACCGCAGGATCGGCCCCTCCGGGTGGATCGAGTTCCGCATCGCCATGCCCCCACCGGGCAGTTCGGCGGTCTCCACGATGCCTTCGCCGGTGGTGTCCTCGCCGTAGCCGATCCAGGTGACACCGCTGATGTCCATCGCGTACAGCGCGGCCTTCTCGTCGTCCAACCGCTGCCGCGACGGCTGCTCGGACTCGCCGGTGCTCATGATCGAAACCCTCCCGATTGCGCGTGCGTAACCCTCAGGTGACCGCACGCTACGCCGCGTCCGGCACCACACACAACGCGAACGCCGACATCGGGTGCACCGACCCGGGGACCGGTACAAAACGAGCGAGGTCCCGAGGCACTCGCGTGCCTCGGGACCTCGTCTGGGGTGAGTGACGGGACTTGAACCCGCGACTTCCTGGACCACAACCAGGTGCTCTACCAGCTGAGCTACACCCACCATCACCGAGGCGTTTCCGTCCCGGCGAGGAAAAGTGTACAGGCTCGCGGTTAATTATATCAGATGGGTTTCCGGGCGTGAGTTGCATTGA